>JADCCH010000165.1 GCA_020252865.1 Methylobacterium sp. | reverse complement strand
TCGTGGTGGTGGTGAGGCAGAAACTTTTCGTGAAGGGCCTCGTGGAGACCGAAAAATGAGTGACGTAAGGCTCGATGCCGTTCGCAAGGTGTATGCGGGCGGGGTGGAGGCGGTGAAGGGCGTCAGCCTCAAGATCGCCGATGGCCAGTTCTGTGTGCTCGTCGGGCCTTCCGGCTGCGGGAAATCCACGCTTCTGCGCATGGTTGCCGGGCTCGAGACGATTTCCGGCGGCACCTGCGCCATTGATGGCCGTGTCGTGAACGAGATCGAGCCGGCCGAGCGCGATATCGCCATGGTCTTCCAGAACTACGCGCTTTATCCGCATATGTCGGTCTATGACAACATGGCCTATGGCTTGCGCAATCGCGGCACGCCCAGGGATGAAATTGATGCCCGCGTGAAGGAAGCCGCGCGCATTCTCGAGGTCGAGCCCTTCCTTCAGCGCAAACCCAAGGCGCTCTCGGGCGGCCAGCGCCAGCGTGTGGCCATGGGCCGCGCCATCGTGCGCAAGCCGAAGGTATTCCTGTTCGACGAACCGCTCTCGAACCTCGACGCGAAGCTCCGCATCCAGATGCGCGTCGAGATCAGGAAGCTCCAGCGCGCGCTGAAGACCACTTCCATCTACGTGACGCACGACCAGCTGGAGGCGATGACGCTTGCCGATCAGCTCGTCGTGATGAACAAGGGTCAGGTGGAGCAGACGGGTGCGCCGCTGGAACTCTACGAGAACCCCCAGACCATCTTTGTCGCAGGTTTCATCGGGGCTCCGCCGATGAACCTCATCACCGTGCCGGATGGCGGCATGCCCGGCCTCACCCTGCCGCAAAGGCCGGCGGGACCGGTGGTGCTGGGTGTGCGACCCGAACATCTCCAGGAGGACGGCAGCGAGCCATCCGGGCTCGCGATCGATATCGTGGTGAGCGCGGTCGAAGCGGTGGGCGCGGAGACCTATCTCTATGGTGCGCTGAACGGGGATGGGCCGGAGCTTATCGTCCGCGTTCCGGGTCGGGCGGCCCATGCGCCAGGCCAACGCTTGAAGGCCACCGCAGCCGCCGCGCAATTGCACTTCTTCAACCCCGAAACGGGCAGGCGGATCGGCTGATTCAGCAGATCCCCTCGCGGGATCGCAGGCCTTGCCAGCTGCGATGCGCCGCTTTCAGCGTCGGCGCATCTTCGAGGGCAGCGCCAAGGGCGCCCAGTGCACGCAGGCTGAGCAGGGTCGCTGCCACAATCTCCCCGATTTGCAGCGTGCCGGCCATCGCCAGCGCTCCACCGAGCGACAGCAGCAGGATCTGCAGGGTATCACGCAGACCCGCAACCGCAAGCCGCCGCCTGCGTTCGCCCGCACGGAAGGAGGCATCGGGCTTCGATGGAGGCGGCTCCGGTGCTGCACCAAAGCGGATCAGGAGAAGCAAAGCCACGGCCGTTGTCGCACCGAGGAGCGGGTGCAGCGCCAGCACGACCATGAGAAAGATCGGCACCCAGCCGCAATCGGCGGCGAGAAGGAAGCTGCGGCCGCGCAAGGCGCGAATCAGCGGCTGGCCGGCGAGGCGCGCAGCCTCTCCCTCCTGATCCAGGCGGGCGAAAAGCCTCTGGCTTGCCCGGTCAGCCATTGCACCCGCCTGGGCGCGTGCCAGAAATTGCATGGCGAGCAGAAGCAGCGCCGCGCCCGCCGCAAGGGCCAGTTTCACGACGGAACCGGATGGAATGAGCCAGCCATAAAGCAGGATCACAAAGAGCGCGCCGGAGGCAGCGAGGATGCCCGCTGCAAGAACCAGCAGTGCCGCGCGCAGCAATTCGGCTTCCAGGCGGCCAAGCCCGCTCGCATGGACCGACCCGCCCAGCTGTTGGGTCCATGCCATGGTGCCGCCCTCAGGCCGGGGAAGCATGGCCAAGGGGCGGGGAGCCAGGCGGCGGCGCGCTTGGAACGGAATGCTCGGTCAGAAACGCGTTCAGTTCATCGGTGCTCCAGTCCATGCGTCGCATGAGGCGCTGGAGTGGCGGCCAGCAATGAACAACTTCAGATTGTATTTCTCCGAAGTTCTCGACGTAGCTTGCAAAGAATGACAGGAGCCTCTCCGCATTCTCCTGTAGCCTTTGCGGGCTGAGATCAGCGCCGGCCAGCGCAACGCCCTTCGACTCCTTGTCGGCAATCATGCGGGCGACAAGGTCCTCCACCTCGGCCCAGGACACTTTATCAGAGGGCTGATCCCTGGAGTCATGATGAATAAACCGGCCACCTGGCAAGGAGCGGCACAGTTTTTCATATTCGCGCGTCTGCATGATCCAGAGATGCCAAAGATCATCCAGATCTTCGCCGAAAAGAATATTTCCCGGAAACTCATGCGACAGGATCAGAAATTTCAGAAGTTCGGTGAGCCGGATGCGCATTTCGTTGGCGTCGATCTCGGGTCGCTTGACACGGAAATACGTATAGAGGTTTGGTGAAAAAAATTTCACAAACAAAAGTGATTGATTTGACTGTTCCGTGAACCCGACCATCGGACAAATTCTCCAAAATAATCTGTACCTGTCCTGTCTTTTACGACAAGAAAGCTTCGATTTGAGCCTTTCATACTTTCTATTTAGTTTTTCACAAATCCGATTTTGTTGTCAAGAGGTGATATTTTAATTTTTTCTCTTGACCTGTTAACCATTTTAAACGTCAAAGTGCCTTTACTGCAACAAAATAGGGGTAGGGACGATGACGATTGCGGTAACCCGGGTTTCGATCCGGATGGAGAATGCTGCCGTTCAAGCCGTGATGGGCCGCATGACGGAAGCGATCGCGGCCATGAACGCGGCGGAATGCGGCTGCGGCTGCGGTGGCGCAAGTTGTGGCACGACCGGCTGTGGCTGCGGCAGCGGCGCAACCTGTGGATGCGGTTGCGAAGGTATCGGCGATGGTGGTGGCGGTAGCGGGAGCAATGGCGGCGGGCTGTCGGGCGGGGAGCCCTGAGCGCCGGCATGGCTGCCGGTGCGGGGCGCGCCTTCGGGCGCGCTTTTTTCGCCCGGCGCCCGGTTCTCCCCGGCAAGTGCAGGCGGGTGGGTTGTCCGTAGCGGACAGCTCGCCGGCCTTCTGCCATTCTCGCAGCTGATTCGAGCTTTTTTTGCCGGGGCGGATCAGGATGCGCATGGAAACGTTGATGCCGGGTAGCAAGGCTGGCTTGCGGGCCTGGCTTGTCATGGGGCTTTTCGGGCTTTGCCTTTCCGGCATCGGGCTGGCGCAAAGCGCGGCGCCGGTCGGCTCGCGCAGCGTGCTGGAAACCACGCGCCTGGAGCTTCAACAGGTGGAGGCGGCCTTCCAGCGGGATTCGCTGGATGATCGTCGCCTCGCGGATCTCCGGCAGAGGCTCGTGCCGCTGGCGCAAAGCGTCGACGGCGTGATCGCGAAGGAGCAGCCGGCCGCGGATGAAATCAAGGCACGGCTCGATCAGCTCGGGCCGGCGCCGGATGCCGCCAAGGGGCAGACCGAAAGCCCGGAAGTGGCGCGTGACCGTGCCGAACAGAGCCGGCTCTGGAAGGAGGCCGACGAAACACTCCGCAGCGCGCGTGCGCTCGCGCTCCGCATCGAACAGACCGCGCAGACCATTGCGGATCGCCGCCGACAGAACTTTACCCGCGAGATCCTGGCCCAGCATGCGGCGGTGGCGAGCCCCTGGCTGTGGCTGGATGTCGCCAGGGCCCTCCCCGCAGATGCGGCGGCGCTGCATTTCCTGGGCCAGCAATGGGCCTCGGCCATCTTTGCCAATCTCGAATGGTACGAGGCCTTCGTGCTGGCGATGATGGCGGGCGGGATGGTGATCCTCCTTCCGCGCGCGAAAGGTTGGGTGGAAACCGGCTCCTTCCTTCGGGTTGCGCTTTTCGGTGGCGACCGGCCGGAGCCGATCCAGAAGATTCTCCGTGCATTGCGGCGCGTGGCTCTGGCCACGATCGTTCCTGGCGGCGCGCTGCTCCTGCTCGATCTGCTGCTGGACCGCTTCGAGCTTCTGCCCGGGCGAGCCTCCCAGGTTGCGGATGCCATGATCTACGGGCTGATCTTCATCATCTTCCTGCGTGGGCTCGCCCATGCGGTGCTGGCGCCGGGCCGGCCCAGCTGGCGCATGGTGGAACTTTCGGATGAGCAGGCCACCGTCTTCGCCGGCACCATCCTGAACATCGCGGTTATCGTTGTCATCGGGCGGGTGGTGGATGCCGTTCTGGCGGCGATTGTCGCGTCTTTCCCGCTCACCGTCGCGATGCGCGGCGTCTTCGCCATCATGGTCGGTCTCACGATGATGAGCGGCCTGCGCCGGGCTTTCGGGCAGCGCGCCGATGCACAGGCCGAGCGTGACCGCCCGGCCGAGCAGAACCAACCCGTGCTGCCCCTGCGCATTTTCGGCTGGACCGTGGCGTTGATCGTTCTCGGCGCAGCCTTGCTCGGTTTCGTGCCGCTCGCCACCTTCCTGGTGACGCAGCTCACCTGGATCATCACGCTCACCCTGGCGCTGGTGCTCCTGCTCACGATCATCGAGGAGGTCATCAGCACCGGCCTTTCGGCCAATGGCTTCCTCGGCCGCCGCGTTCGCGAGGCGACGGGCATGGCAGCTTCTTCGCTTGATCAGGCGAGCGTTCTGGGTTCCGGCCTGCTGCGCCTCATGCTGTTCATCGCCTTCGCCATGCTGCTGCTGGCTCCATGGGGCGTGGATTCGCAATCCTTCCTCTACAACATCCGCGCCGCCTTCTTTGGCTTCCAGGTCGGGGGCGTCACGATCTCGCTTTCAACCATTGCGGTCGCGATCCTGCTGTTCACCCTCGGATATGGCGCGACGCGGGCGGTGCAGAACTGGCTTGATACCCATTACCTGCCGCGCACCACGCTGGACCCTGGCCTGCAGAATTCCATCCGCACCATTCTCGGCTATATCGGCATCGTCATCGCCGCGATGGTTGCACTGTCCCAGCTCGGGCTTTCCCTCGACAAGATCACCATCGTGGCCGGCGCGCTCTCGGTGGGTATCGGTTTCGGGCTCAAATCCATCGTGGAGAATTTCATTTCCGGTCTCATCCTGCTCTGGGAGAGGCCGATTCGCGTGGGCGACTGGATCGTGGTCGGTGACGAACAGGGGACGGTGAAGCGCATCAATGTGCGCTCGACCGAGATCCTCACCTTCGACCGCGCGAGCGTTATCATCCCCAACTCGGAATTCATCTCCGGCCGGGTGAAGAACTGGGTGCATTCCGACCGCACGGCCCGGATCATGATACCGGTGGGCGTCGACCACAGCGCCGACCCGGCACAGGTTCAGAAGCTCCTGATGGATGCGGCGCTTGCGCATATCGAGGTGATGAGCGAGCCGAAGCCGATGGTGATCTTCAAGAATCTCGGCGAGAATGGGCTCGATTTCGAGTTGCGGTGCTTCACGGATGTCGATTCGATGGCCACGACCCGGTCAGACCTTCTTTTCGACATCTATCGCCGCCTGCAGCAGGCCGGCGTGCTGCTCTCCGCACCCACCCGCAAGCTGGAGATCATGAACCTCCCGCCCATGGTCGATCCGCGCGGCCTGCCTCGTCACGATGAGGAGCGAGATGGCTGATCAGCGCCCCGGCAGCAGCGGCGGGGCCTCGCGCATGACGAGAATCGAGATGCGACGGTTCGGCGCGATATAGGGATCGTCCGGGAAGAGCGGCTCGGTATCGGCCTTGCCGATGACCGATTCGAAGCGCTCATCGGGCATGCCATTGTGCGAGAGCAGGTCGCGAACGCCCAGCGCGCGCTCGCTGGAGAGGCGCCAGAATTCGCCGCGATCGCGGCCCTCGCCCCGGCCGGCGCTGGTATGGCCGGTGATGCGCAGGCGGTTCGGTATGCGGCGCAGGGTGGGAGCAATACCGGCAATGGTCTTGCGCATGCGCTCATAGGGCCAGGCCGACCCTTCCGCGAACATCGAGCGCCCTTCCTGATCGGTGATCTGGATATGGAGGCCCTCTTTCGTCTCCTCGACGATGACGTTGCGCGAAACTTCGGTCAGTTCCGGCAGCTCCTGCAAGGCCTGGCGCAGCGAGGCGGCCGCAGTGGTGAATCCGCGATCCGAATAGAAGGTGCCGCTGCCCATCGTGTCGCGCTGGATATGCGTCAGCGGGGTCGTCTGGTCGGAGGCATAATCCGGGGTGGTCTTGGTGACGTTCTTCAGCGCCGAGCGGGTCGGCACGCCATCGGCCTCGATCACCGCGTTCTGGCGGGAATACGCCTGCACGCCGAACGCCTCGCGCATGGAGCCCGCCACCACCTGCATCTTCTTCTGGTTGGGCGAGGAGAAGGCAACGAGCATCACGAAGAAGCTCATCATCAACGCCATCAGATCCGCGAAGGTCACGAACCAGCCGTGACCGCCGCCGGCATGCCCGCCTCCACCTCGTTTGCGCGCCATGAACGCCTCCTCAACTCGACTGATGCGTCAGGCCGCTGCTTCCGCTTCGAGGAACTGCACCTTGTGATGGTCGGGCAGATAGGAAATCAGCATTTCGCGGATGATCGACGGGCTCTTGGCCTGACGAATCTGCAAGACGCCATCAATGATGAGGCTGCGCGAGACATCCTCCTCCTCGAGCTTCACGTGCAGCTTGTCGGCGATGGGCAGGCAGAAGAGGTTCGCCACCACCGCTCCGTAGAGCGTTGCCAGCAGCGCGACGGCCATGAAGGGGCCGAGCTTGGAGGGATCCTCCATGTTCGCGAACATGTTCACCATGCCGAGAAGGGTGCCGATCATGCCCCAGGCCGGGGCGCAGTCGCCGATGGCGCGGTAGATCTTCTGGCCTTCGTCGAGATGCATCAGGAAGGTGTCGCGATCCTGTTCCATCGTGGATTTGATGAAATCCGCGTCGTAACCATCGACCACGTAGCGGATGCCCTGGGCGAGGAACGGATCATCGACCTGATAGGTTTCAAGCGCCATCGGGCCGGATTTGCGCATGATCTCGGCGATCTTGGTGATTTCCTCGATCAGCCCGCGCGGATCGAGCTTGCGCATCTGGAAAGCGAAGCGCAGACCCATCGGCAGGCCGTGCAGCATCATCGACATGGGGTAGCGGATCAGCGTGGCCGAGATGGCACCGCCGAAGATGACGATGAAGGCGTGCTTGTCGAGGTAGATTCCGAAACTGCCATCCATCAACACGAGCACGGTGACGGTCATGCATCCCATGAACAGCCCGATTGCGGTTGCAATATCCATCTCGCTGTCCTCGTCACGCGAATCCGTGCCCGCCCGGCCTCGCGGGTGGCATCCTGGTCGAGCACAAGACTAGGTCGAACGAGCTAAAAGAACGGTTAAGCGTTAAACATTTTCCTGCTCACGTGGCGTTCATCGGCCCTTGGCGATAAGCCGGGCGCGACAAACCGGCATTCTTGAAAGATGAGGCGCGCATGGCGCTGGCGAAGCTCTATATCCGGGTGCTGCTCCAACTGGGGCCGGAGATGCGTCTGGCGTTGCTTCTGGTGCTCGCGAATCTCCTGCTGGCCGTGGCGCAGTTCGTGGAGCCCTGGCTTTTCGGGCAGATCATCAACGTGCTCACCGCCGCGCAAGGCACGGGCGGGAAGCCGAAGGTGGAACAACTCTTTCCGCTCATCGGCGCCTGGCTCGTCTTCGGGCTCTTCACCATCGGGGCGGGCGTGCTGATCGCGATGCATGCCGACCGGCTCTCGCATCGCCAGCGCCTCCAGATGATGGCGGATTATTTCGAACATGTGCTGACGCTGCCCCTCTCCTACCACACCTCCACCCATTCGGGCCGTACGCTGAAGGTGATGCTGGATGGCGCGAACGGCATGTTCTGGCTTTGGCTCGGCTTCCTGCGCGATCATTGCGCGGCTTTGGTGGCGCTGCTGGTGCTGTTGCCGCTGACGCTCTTCATCAACTGGCGGCTCGGCCTGCTGCTGGTGGTGCTGGTGGTGTTCTTCGC
>JADCCH010000164.1 GCA_020252865.1 Methylobacterium sp. | reverse complement strand
GTCTGGTCGACGCCCTACACCTTCGTGATCGTCGGCCTCGTCATGATCGCCGGCGCGCTGGTCCGGCTCTATTTCAACCTGCATCATGCCGGGAAAGGCCATCAATGGTGGACCTGGATCTTGGCGACGCTTGCGCTGGCCATCGCCGCGTGGATCACCATGAGCGCCTCCCCCGCAGGGCGCGAAAGGCTCGGGCTCTCGCCGCTTGTGGAGCCGGCGGTTGCGGCCACGCTGCCGAAGGCACCGCTGGAGGTGGAGCAGATCGTCACCTCGCGCTGTTCGATGTGCCACGCGCGGGAGCCGGTCTGGCAGGGCATCGGCATCGCGCCGAAGGGCGTGATGCTCGACACCGCCGAGCGCATCGCCCGGCAGAAAGCGGCGATCCGCCTCCATTCCGTGCTGACCCATTCGATGCCGCCCAACAACATCACCGAAATGACCGCCGAGGAGCGCCGGACGCTCTCGCTCTGGGTCAATTCGAAATGAGTGCCTTCACGCTTCCCTCGCCGGCCGATCTCGGCGCGGCCGTTCTCGCGCGTCTCGATGAGCTCGCGGGCTACACCGATGAGCCGGGCAAGATCACCCGGCTCTACCTCTCGAAAAGCCATCGCCGTGCCGTGACCCTTGTGGAAAGCTGGATGCGCGATGCGGGGTTGAGCGTCAGGCTGGATCCGCTGGCGACGCTGATCGGCACCTATCCTGGCTCCGATCCCGATACGCCGCATCTGCTGCTCGGCTCGCATATCGACAGCGTGCGCGATGCCGGGAAATATGATGGAACGCTGGGCGTGGTCTCGGCCATCGAGATCGTGCGCCGGCTGAATGCGGCCGGAAAGCGCCTTCCTTTCAACCTCACGGTTCTGGCTTTCGGCGATGAGGAAGGCGTGCGCTTTCCCTCCACGCTCACCGGCTCGGCGGCGGTTGCGGGGCGGTTCAACCCGAAAATCCTCGATGAGAAGGGCGAGGACGGCATCACGCGCCGCATGGCGCTCGCCGAATTCGGATGCCCTGAGGGCGACCCCGCCGCGCCCTGGCAGGGGCAGAGCGGGCTCGGCTATCTCGAACTCCATATCGAGCAGGGCCCGGTGCTCGAAGCCGAGAACCGCCCGGTGGGGCTGGTCACGGCGATCCAGGGCGTGACGCGCGGTTTGTGCCGCATCGTCGGATCGGCCGGCCATGCGGGCACGGTGCCCATGGCGCTCCGGCGTGATGCGCTGTCGGCCGCTGCCGAGATGATACTCGCGGTGGAACGCATCGGACGTGAGACCGAAGGCCTTGTCGCCACCATCGGGCAATTGCGCGTGCCGGGCGGGGCCGTGAATACCATTCCAGGCGCAGTGGAATTCTCGCTCGATTTCCGTTCCGAAATCGACGCCGTGCGCAAGGAGGCCGAGGTGCGCGTCCGCCAGGCCGTCGAGGCCGTTGCGGCCGCCCGAAAGGTGGAGGCGAACCTCGCCTATACCTATGAGGCGCCCGCTTCGGAATGCGATCCTGGCCTCCGCCTCATGATGGCGGAAGCGGCGGAAAGCGTGGTACAGAAGCCCATCCGCTTGCTGCCGAGCGGCGCAGGGCATGATGCCATGTCGTTTCGCGGCAAATTGCCCTTCATGATGCTCTTCGTGCGCTCGAAGGCGGGCATCAGCCACAGCCCCGATGAATTCACCTCAGAGGCCGATCTCGGCATCGCCACCGCTACCCTTTTCCGCGCCGTGCTCGATCTTGCGAAAAAGCACGCCTGACCTTTCCCTGACTGGAGCTTTCCATGGCCGATCTGAAAATCACCGCCGGTCCTTACGTCTTCGAGGCCCGCTTCGAGCATGAGCGCGCACCAAAGACCGTGGCGGCCTTCAAGAAACACCTCACCTTCTCCTCGAAGATCATCCATGTCCGCTGGTCGGGCGAAGGCGTGTGGGTGCCTCTTGGCGATCTCGATTTCGGCGTGGGCTACGAGAACAACACCTGTTACCCCTCGCCGGGCGAGATTATCCTCTATCCCGGCGGTGTCTCGGAGACGGAAATCCTGCTCGCCTATGGCTATGTGAGTTTTGCTTCTAAGGCGGGCCAGCTCTCCGGAAACCACTTCATCACGCTCACAAGCGGGCTTGAGAACCTCTATACCCTCGGGCGCAAGGTGCTGATCGAGGGCCAGCAGGACATCCGCTTCGAGCTCTTGAATTAGGCGGAACCGCTCACCTTTTCGACCGGCGACGGCCGTAGAGTTCCAGCTTGTGCCGGATGATGTCATAGCCGAGTTCGGCGGCGATCTCGGCCTGCAACCGCTCGATCTTTTCCGAGCGGAATTCGATCACAGTGCCGGTATCGAGGTCGATCAGGTGATCGTGGTGTTCGACATCGTTGTTCTCGAAACGCGAGCGGCCATCCGCGAAAGCGTGGCGCTGGATGGCACCGCGCTCCTCCAGCAATTTCAGCGTGCGATAGACCGTGGACAGCGAGACCGAGTCATCGATGGCTGATGCACGCAGGAAAAGCGCATGCGCATCCGGATGGTCGTCTGCTTCGGCGAGCACGCGCAGGATGACCTTGCGCTGCTCCGTCAGCCGGATGCCCGCCGCCTTCAGATTCTGCCGGAAGCGCTCGTAGCGCTCGATTTCGCCACTCATGTCGAAGGCATAACCTCAGCCGCGAGGCGATGCAACGCCTATGTTGCGAATTATTCTCAACAAGATTGACAGATGCGACTCAGTCGCAATAGCATGAAGTTGTGCAATCCAATTCATGGAGTGAAGCATGACATCGAATGCGGGATCTGGCGTCATGGTCATGTCCCCATCCCGTCGGAACGTGCTGGTCGGCGCTCTGGCGCTTTCCGCATGGCCGGGCACGCTTGCCGCCCAGAACCCGGCGAAGCTCAAGGTGGCGACCACTTTCACGATTATTCAGGACATCGCGCAGAACGTCGCGGGGGAAGCCGCGATCGTCGAGAGCATCACCAGGCCCGGTGCGGAGATCCATGATTACCAGCCGACCCCGCAGGATATCGTGCGGGCGCATGGCGCGCAGTTGATCCTGTGGAACGGGCTCAATCTCGAACGCTGGTTCGAGAAGTTCTTCGCGAGCCTGAAGAATGCGAAAAGCGCCGTCGTGAGCGAAGGCGTGGAGCCCATGCCCATCCGCGAAGGCGGCTATGCCGGCAAGCCCAATCCGCATGCCTGGATGTCGCCAAAGGCGGTGCTCGTTTACGTCGAGAATATCCGAAAGGCGCTGAGCGCGGCCGACCCCGCCAATGCTGCGATCCATGCCCGCAACGCGGCTGCCTATGCCGCCAAGATCCGCGCGGTGGAGGAACCGTTGCGCCAGCGCCTGTCGCGCATTCCCGAAGCGCAGCGCTGGCTGGTGACCAGCGAGGGTGCCTTCAGCTATCTCGCCCGCGATTTCAACCTGCGCGAGGCCTATCTCTGGCCAATCAACGCGGACGAACAAGCGACACCGCAGCAGGTTCGCCGGCTCATCGATCTCGTGCGGAAGAACAGGATCCCGGTTGTCTTTTCGGAAAGCACGGTGTCGGATCGCGCCGCCAAGCAGGTGGCCCGCGAGACCG
The DNA here is from genome assembly GCA_020252865.1 of Methylobacterium sp. Lineage (GTDB taxonomy): Bacteria > Pseudomonadota > Alphaproteobacteria > Rhizobiales > Beijerinckiaceae > Rhabdaerophilum. The sequence continues at coordinate 1,384 of JADCCH010000164.1, read as the reverse complement.
GTGCGCAATATGGTGGTGTTCTCTACGTGGATTCCCTCTCGACGGCCGATGGCCCCGTGCCCACTTACCTCAAGCTGCTGGAAATGACGGTGGAGACCATCGCGCGAGGCTTCGGCACATGAAAAGCCGATCATCACAAGGCCGGATGTTCCCGCCCGGTCTTGTGGTCTCCGATCTGTGGGTCACCTACGCGAATGGCGTCACCGCCGTGCGCGGGGCGAGTTTCGCGCTGCGTGCCGGGACCATCACTGCCCTGGTGGGCATGAACGGATCAGGAAAGTCGAGCCTCTTCAAGGCCATCATGGGCTTCCTGTCGCCGGCGCGCGGCACGGTCACGCTCTCGGGCAAACCCGTTCGAGAGGCGCTGAAATCCGGTCTCGTCGCTTATGTGCCGCAGGCCGAGGAGGTGGACTGGACCTTCCCCGTGCTCGTGGAGGACGTGGTGATGATGGGCCGCTATGGGCGCATGAATCTCATGCGCATGCCCCGCGCCGCCGATCGCGCCGCGGTGAGCGCGGCTCTGGAGCGCGTGGGCCTCGCAGATCTGCGCAAAAGGCAGATCGGCGAACTCTCCGGCGGGCAGCGGAAGCGCGTGTTCCTCGCCCGTGCGCTCGCGCAGGAAAGCGAGATCATCCTGCTCGATGAGCCCTTCACAGGCGTGGACGTCAAGACCGAGAACGCGATCATCGCGCTGCTGCGCGCCATGCGCGACGAGGGCCGGCTGATGCTCGTCTCCACCCATAATCTCGGGTCCGTTCCGGATTTCTGCGACGAGGTGGTGCTCTTCAACCAGACCGTGGTGGCACAGGGACCGACGGCGACGACGTTCACGGAAGCGAACCTTGCGAACGCCTTCGGCGGCAGCCTGCGCCATATCCGGCTTGGCGGCGGCGCCCTCCATGACGACGATGACGACCGCCGCGTGACCGTTCTCACCGATGACGAGCGCCCCCTGGTGCTCTATGGCCCGCGGGATGCCGAAACCCTCGTGAAGCGCCCGCCGGAAGAGCCGCGCTGATGGACATGCTGCTCGAGCCCTTCGCCTATTCCTACATGGCCAGGGCCATCGCGGTCAGTGCCCTGGTGGGAGCCCTCTGTGGTGCGCTCTCGGCCTTCCTTGTGCTCAAGGGCTGGTCGCTGATGGGCGATGCGCTCTCGCATGCCGTGGTGCCGGGCGTGGCGATTGCCGCGATTGCCGGCTATCCGTTTGCGCTCGGCGCCTTTCTGTCAGGCCTGTTCGCGGCAGGTGGCATTGCGCTCGTGAGGCGCGTCACGTTGCTCAAGGAGGATGTCGCCATCGGCCTCGTCTTCACGGGCTTTTTCGCGCTGGGGCTGCTGATCGTCTCGCTCAGGCCCACTTCCGTCAGCGTGCAGACCATCGCCT
>JADCCH010000163.1 GCA_020252865.1 Methylobacterium sp. | reverse complement strand
GGGCTTCGAGCCGCGCGAGCACCTGCGGGGGGTCCACCCGTCCCGCATCCTTCCATTCGACCGTGAGGCGCTTCTCGGTGAGGTTCACGCGCGCCAGAGCCATGTCCGGCTCCGATGCGAAGGCGCGCTCGATGCGTGCCGCACAGGCCGCGCAATGGATGCCATCCACCACGAAATCCATCCGCACGCGGTCTTCGGGAGCGGGGGTGAGATAATGCGAAAAGTCGCGGATATCCGGGTGCGGCAGAACCGTGCTCATGGGGTGATCCCCCGGATGGCCTCGTCCTTCAGGGCCAGGCGGTGGCGCGAGAGGAAGAGCCGCTCGCCGCTTTCGAGATCATGCGCCTCGATCACGAGGCCCCAGCCGCCGGCATCAATCCCATCGAGCTTCGCCGCGTAGTAGCCGTCGCCGCGTGGTGAGAGCGTGATGGCCCGGTCGCGACCGCGCTGCGCGGGATGCTGCAGAACGACCGTCACGGCGAGGCCGGCCAGCGGCTTTCCCATGCGATCGCGGAACCGGATATCGAGGTCGAGCAGGCGATTGGCGAGCGAGACCTTCGCGTCGCTCTGCCAGCCGCGCCGGGCCTGGGCTTGCGCGGCGGCCAGCTCCTGCCGGTTGAAATTCTGGCTCACATCATAGCCGTTGCGCGCATCGAGCCCCGGCATGGTGCGGATCGCGGTGGTCATCATGTAGACATTCACGCTCGCCACAACCGCGAAGAAGGCGATGAGCATTGCCAGGACATGCCAGCCCGTGAGACGGAACTCATGCGCCTTCCGGGCGGCAAGGATCGGGGCGCGTTCGGACAGTTCCACCGGCATCGCAAAGGCTCCGCAGCAGCTAGTCATCTCGTCGTTCCCCCTGGCGAGCCCCTCTGGACCGCCGGGAATCGTCTCCGTCAGGACCGAAGAAGTTCTCCCCGATCACGCGACTGTCGCCGAGGGCGGCGTCGGTCGCCTTGATCTGAATCATCGTTTTGCCGCCTTCGAAGGCGTGGCGCGGCACCGTGACGAGAAGCCGCACGTCGAGTGTCTGGTCCGGGCCGATCTCGAAGGAGAGGGGTTGGCCAGGAATGGACTTCACGCCGATGAGTTCGGCGGAGGCGCCCGGCACCCCCTCCACCGCCACCGCGAAAATTCGCGCCTCAGGCCGCTTGTTTGAAAGGCGAAGGGTGTAGTTGTTGCGCACCGAACCATCGCGCAGCACCGTGAAGAGCGGGGTGCGCTCATGGATCGCGCTGATATCCATCAGGGAACGCGTGGCCAACGCATAGATCATGGTCATGGCGACAGCCGCGATCACCCCGACATAGAGCAGGGTGCGGGCCCGGATGAGCCGAATGGGCGGAGGCGCGGTGCCGCATGCGCGCGCCTCGATGGCCTGTTCGGTATCATAGCCGATCAGCCCGGTGGGACGGTTGATCTTGGTCATCACCGTGTCGCAGGCATCGATGCAGAGTCCGCACTGGATGCAGCCGAGTTGCGCGCCGTCGCGGATGTCGACGCCCGTAGGGCAAACCGCGATGCACTGGTTGCAATCGATGCAATCCCCGGCCGGCTCGCCGGTGGCCTTCGCCTTCGTGGCCTGCTTCAACGACATGCGCGGATCGCCGCGATCATGGCGATAGGCGACATTGAGTGCATCCGCATCGGTCAAGGCGGCCTGAATGCGCGGCCAGGGGCACATGTAGAGGCAGACCTGCTCGCGCATGAAGCCGGCGAGCGCATAGGTCGTGAAGGTGAGGATGCCGATCCAGAGATAGGCGACGAAGGGTGCCTGAAAGGTCGCGAGGTCGCGCACGAGGGTCGGCGCATCCGAAAAATAGAGCACCCAGGCGCCGCCGGTCCACCAGGCGATCATCACCCAGACGAAGTGTTTCGTGATCTTGAGGCCCCAGGTCTTGCCGACCCAGGGTGCGGCGTCGCGCTGCATGCGCTCGCGCCGGTCGCCCTCGATGAGCCGCTCGACCTGGAGAAACAGGTCGGTCCAGACCGTCTGCGGGCAGAGATAGCCGCACCAGATGCGGCCCGCGACCGCGTTCATCAGGAACAGGATCAGCGCCGCGAGGATCAAGAGGCCGGTGAGGTAGTAGACCTCCTGCGGCCAGATCTCGATGAAAAAGAAATAGAAGCGGCGCGCCGGCATATCCACCAGAACCGCCTGGTTCGGCAGGTGGGGCCCACGGTCCCACCGCACGAAGGGAAGAAGATAATAGACACCGAGACACAGGATCAGCAGCGTCCACTTGATGCGCCGGAAAGTGCCCGACACCCCCTGCGGATAGATTTTCTTCGAGGCCTCGTAGAGCGGGGCATCGTCGTCATAATCCGCAGGGCTGTGGGTGTTCACTTCTGGCCTCCACCGAGGCTGTGCACATAGACCGTCAGCGCCTTGATGGTCTCTGGGTCAAGGCGGCCGCTCCAGGCCGGCATCACGCCGCCACGCCCGTTCGTGACGGTATCGACCATGGCCGTCCGGCTGCTGCCATAGAGCCAGATCGCGTCCGTCAGGTCGGGCGCGCCGAGGTCCTGGTTCCCCTTGGCCTGGTCGCCATGGCAGCTCGCGCAGTTATCGGCGAAGAGCTTCGCGCCAGCCGCAAGATCAGCCCCGTTCGCGACATCGAGACCGGCGAGGCTGCGGACATACTCGACCACGGTTCCGATCTCCGCGGGCTTCAGGGTGCCCGTGCGACCGAAGGCCAGCATCTGGCTCATGCGGGAATTGCTGTCCTGATCCCAGCGGATGCCGTGGGTGATGGTGGTCGAGATATCGGCCAGCGTGCCACCCCAGATCCACTCATCATCGGTCAGGTTGGGAAAGGTGTTGCCCCCCATGCCGCCGAGGCCGTGGCAGCCCGCGCAATTGTCGCCGAATGCCGCCTTGCCGCGCGCGACCGCGAGCCGGAGGAGTGTCGGATCGTTGCGGATCTGCTCGATATCGGCCGTCTTGAGAGCCGCCGCCTGCTCGGCGCGCCGGGCTTCGAGCTGGCGGAGATGCTCCGCCACTTCCGCGCGGCTCGAATAGCCCAGGACGCCCCTGGTATGGCTCGAGATGAGCGGCCAGGCCGGGTAGATGATCCAGTAGCCGATGGACCAGAGGATGGTGAGATAGAAGGTCCACAGCCACCAGCGGGGCAGGGGCGTGTTCAGCTCCTTGATGCCATCCCAGCTGTGACCGGTCGTGGTCTGGCCGGACACCGCATCGAGATCGGCATGAGCGTTACGGGTTGGGTCGGCCATGGTTCAGTCCTCTTCCAGGGGAAGGCGCGCGGCGTTCTCGAACTTGGCTTGGTTCTTGGGCCAGAGCGCGTAGATGCAGACGGCGAGGAAGATCGCCATGAAGTAGAGAACACCGACGGATTGCGCGATGTTCGCGAGGAAGGCGTACATATTGGCCATGTGCCTCTCCCTCAGCGCAGGTTGGCTTTGTTGTCATAGGTCTTGAAGTCGACCAGCGTCCCCAGCACCTGCAGGTAGGCGATCAGCGCGTCCGCTTCGGTGATCCGCTGCGGGTTGCCGTCGAAATCGCGCATGTTCGCCTTGGGATACCGCTTGGCAAAGTCAGCCGCCTTCGGATGGTCGGGGTCTGTCTGGGCGCGCAGGTCGTCCTTCGCCGCCGCCATCATCTCCGGCGTGTAGGGCACGCCGGTGACGCTCTGGACCTTCATCTCGGTCGCGATGTCATCGTAGGAGAGGTCGGTCTTCGCCAGGAACGGATAGCCCGGCATGATCGATTGCGGCACGATGGAACGCGGCGCGTTCAGGTGCTGGAGCTGCCAGTCATCCGAGTATTTGCCGCCCACGCGGGCCAGATCCGGACCCGTGCGCTTGGAGCCCCACTGGAAGGGCTTGTCGTACATGGATTCAGCCGCGAGGCTGTAATGGCCGTAGCGCTCGACCTCGTCCCGCAGGGGGCGGATCATCTGGCTATGGCAGTTGTAGCAGCCTTCGCGGACATAGATGGCGCGTCCCGCGAGTTCGAGCGGAGTGTAGGGCCGCATGCCCTCCACCTTCTCGATCGTGGACTTGAGATAGAAAAGCGGCGCAATCTCCACCAGCCCGCCAAAGGAGATCATGACGAGCACGCCGAGGACCAGGATGATCGAGTTGGTCTCGAAAATCTTGTGCTTCGACCAGAGGGAGGGCTTGGGAGCCTTGCCGGAAGTGATGTCGGACATGGTTTCCGTTCCTTGATGTTCGAGAGCTCACTCGGCCGGCTGGAGCCCGGCGGCGGGCGCGAGGCCCTTCTCGAGCGCGTTCGGCGCGGCGCGCACGGTCATGATGAGATTGTAGACCATGATCAGCGCACCCGCGAGGAACAGCCCGCCGCCCAGCGCGCGGATGACATAGTAGGGGTGCATCGCCGCCACCGTCTCGATGAACGAGTATTCGAGATAGCCAAGCGCGGTGTAGGCGCGCCACATCAGGCCCTGCATGATGCCCGAGACCCACATCGCCGAGATGTAGAGGACGATGCCGATCGTGGAGATCCAGAAGTGCCATTCCACCAGACGGTTGGAATAGAGGCGCTCCTTCTTCCAGAGCCACGGCACGAGGCAGTAGATCGCACCGAAGGAGACATAGCCCACCCAGCCGAGCGCGCCGGAATGCACATGGCCGATGGTCCAGTCGGTGTAATGCGACAGCGAGTTCACCGCCCTCACGCTCATGAGCGGACCTTCGAAGGTCGACATGCCGTAGAAGGCCACCGACACCACCATCATGCGGAGCACGGGGTCGGTGCGCAGCTTGTCCCAGGCGCCCGAGAGCGTCATCAGGCCGTTGATCATGCCGCCCCAGGAGGGCATCCAGAGCATGATCGAGAAGGTCATGCCCAGCGTCTGCGCCCAGTCCGGCAGGGCCGTGTAGTGCAGATGGTGGGGACCCGCCCAGATATAGAGGAAGATCAGCGCCCAGAAATGGACGATCGACAGCCTGTATGAATAGATCGGCCGCTCGGCCCTTTTCGGGATGAAATAGTACATGATGGCGAGGAAGCCGGCGGTGAGGAAGAAT
>JADCCH010000162.1 GCA_020252865.1 Methylobacterium sp. | reverse complement strand
CGTCTCGGCAGTGGCGAGCGCCAGCAGACAGTCCGGATCATTCGCACCGATGGGAGGCCCGCGTCATGAGCGAGCGCGATACGCAGGGCGAAGTCGACGCACCGCTGGTCGGCACACACTCCGGCGACGCCGCTGCGCCCATGCGGCTGCGCGCCGAACCGCCCCAGGTCACCCGACTCTCGCGCAAGGTCCTGGGAGGCATAAGTCTCGTTGCCGCCCTCGGGGTCGGTGGCGCGCTCATCTATGCGCTTCAGACACGCAATATCGGCCCGGGCAGTGAGGAGCTCTACTCCACGCAAAACCGACGAACCGCAGACGGGCTTGCCGGCCTGCCACGTGACTATACCGGCCCGGTGCTCGGGCCTCCGCTGCCCGGGGATCTCGGACGCCCCATCCTTGACGCGCAGAACCGCGGCCAGCCCGTCACACCGCCGATCGCGGCAGCGCCCGCCGTCGATCCGGTCGAGCAGCGCAGGCGCGCGGAGGAAGAAGCGGCCCGAACAAGCCGCGTCTTCTTCCAGACCGAGGCGCGCGTCGCAGCTCCGATTGGCGCAGTTGGCGGACCGGGCAACCCGAGCCTGACTGGGCTGGGTCTTCCGGGCCAGCCAGGTGCACTCACGGCACAGGATCGCCAGCTCGCATTCCTGAATGCGGGCGTGGACCGCCGCACGGTTTCGCCGGATCGCGTCGTCGGGCCGGCATCGCCCTATGTCCTCCAGACCGGCGCCGTCATCCCCGCGGCACTGATCACCGGCATCCGGTCTGACCTCCCGGGCCAGATCACCGCGCAGGTGACGGAGCATGTCTACGACAGCCCAACCGGGCGCATCCTGCTTGTGCCGCAGGGCACGCGACTGATCGGCGAGTACAGCAACGACGTCGGCTTCGGTCAGCGCCGGGTGCTGCTCGTCTGGAAGCGGCTCATCCTCCCGAACGGCCGTTCGATCGTCCTGGAACGTCAGCCCGGAGCCGACGCACAGGGTTATGCGGGGCTTCAGGATGGCGTCGATTATCACTGGTGGGATCTCGCCAAGGCAGCCGGCCTTTCGACCCTGTTATCGGTCGGCGCCGAACTGGCCGTCGACGATCAGGATCGGCTGCTCCGGGCGATCCGGAACGGTGCGCAGGACACGATCAACGACGCCGGCCAGCAGATCATCCGACGGCAGCTCAATGTCGCGCCGACCCTCACAATCCGGCCGGGATTTCCCGTGCGCGTCATTGTCACCCGCGACCTCGTGCTCGAACCTTATGGAGGGTTCTGATGACCAAGCTGAAGCTCGGCCCGATCGTCGACGACAAGCCGGTGAAAGTGACGATTGAACTCCCTGCGCCGCTGCATCGGGACCTCGTCGCCTACGCCGCAGCCCTCGGCCGCGAACAAGGCCAGACCATCGGCGACCCATTGAGGCTGATCGTACCCATGCTCGAGCGCTTCATTGCAACCGATCGGGGGTTCGCCCGCACGCGCCGCGATGGCGGTCAGCGTGCGGCACGCGCCGATGCTCAGGGCGCATGAGCCGTTGCCGGGCGAACCAAGCGTCATCTCGCTCTGAGAAAGACTTTGCCAGCGACAGCAGGCGCTCGAGATTCCGATGGAGCGCACCTCGCAGGTGGACAGCACCATAACGGAGAACAGCATCCTCGATCAGACGAAAAACAATGCCTGGTAGTCCGTGACGGACATGCGCGCTGCCTGCGATGGTGACGCCATCCCCATGCGCGACGATCTGCATCAGCGATTCCCGCGTGACTGACAATTGCTCGATCTGGAGGTCCCCGGGCGACGTCTGGAGGTTTCGCATCAGGTAATTCTTCGCAAAGTCGCCGGTCGGCAAATCGGTCACCACAAAATGCCGATGCCGCAAGTCATCCCACCGGAGCGCCTTCTGATCGGCGAGTGGGTCGCCGTCCCGCATTGCCACGTAAACAGGCTCAGCCCACAGATGCGTCACGTCAAAGCCTTTCGCGGGCAATGCTTCGGCAACGATGCCAACATCAAGCTGCCCCCGCCGCACGGCCGCGATGAGTTCGGGACAGCTGCCCTCGCTGAACCGCAGCTTGACCCCCGGGCGGTCACCCCGAAAGGCCCCGAAGAGCTGCGACAGGAAGCCCATGGTCAGAGGCCCGAACACGCCGATCCGAAGATGCCGCCCTCTGTTCGCCACCGTTCTTGCGCCGTCGAGCGCCGATCCGATCTGGCGAGCCCCAGGGGCCGCCTGATCCAGGAATTGTTTGCCGATGTCCGTCAGGTCGACGCCGGCAGGGTGACGGCGGAACAGCTGAGCGCCGATCTCATCCTCGACATCGCGGATGCGGCGGCTGATAGCTGACTGCTCGACGCCGAGATCTTGAGCCGCGCGCCGGAAGCTGCCGCTTTCCGCAGCGGCGATGATGTAACGCACGTGGCGTAGCTCGATCTTCGGTCTCGGCACGATGGTTCCCCATGATGCAAAGGTCTTCGCAACGTAGCCCCGTCAGCCCCCGAGAACTGTTCCGATCAGATTATGGGTCTTCTCCGTCTCCTCGCTACCGCCGCCCACGAAATCCTTAAGTGTCGCACGGTCGACTTTTGCTACGTCGCTTGCTTACTTCCGGATCGCATCTCGCCGGTGCAGGAAGTAAATGGTGCGTGATCTGAACAGCGCAATTACGGCGCGCAACGCCTGCGGCGAGTCGTGCAGATTCTGTGGGCTGATGGATATCCGGCTGCCCTGCCAAGACTGAATATGCCCCGCCGATTTCTACGCCAGAGCCCGAAATTGCCGCACGCCACGCAGAAGGGACTTCCGGTATCGGCACCTATCGTTCTCAATCGCCGGCGACAGCCGCGAAGGAGATTGCGAATGGGTCAGAGCGAGCCTTTGGAAATCAGGAAGACCATCAGGCGGCACCAACTGCGAGAGATGGTGCCCCTGGCCGACAGCACAATCTACGAGATGGAGCAGCGCGGCGACTTTCCGCGGCGTTTCGCGCTGTCGCCGCGCTGCATCGTCTGGGATCTTGCGGAGGTCCAGGCCTGGTTGCTGGCACGGCGCGCGAAACCGATCGCCCGCGCTCAGCATCCCGATGTGACCAAACGCCATTCCCGGCCGGTCAAAGGGCAGGATCGAGCGCGATAGGCGGCATGACTGTCGGCAACAGCGTCGGAACATACTTCCGGCCCTCGACCCAGGCATCGACGGTGTCAGCCCATTCCTGCATCATGTGGCGACGCTGAACTTCGTACTCGGCCTTGTTGTAGACGCCGCGCGATGAACGCCCATCCTCGTGCGCCAGGCACTTCTCGATCCAGTCGCGGTTGAAGCCCAGCTCGTTAAGCAGAGTCGACCCCGTGCGCCGAAGGTCATGGACGGTGAACGGCTCCAGCGGCAGCCCCTCCTTCTTGGCCTGTTCGACGACAGCGTAGGTGACCCGGTTAAAGGTCGCCCGCGACATCGGCGCGTCCGCATCGTAGCGGGACGGCAGCAGATACCGAGAATTGCCGGCGCAGGTCTTGAGCGCAATCATGATGTCGAGGGTCTGCCGGCACAGGTAGACATTGTGCGGCTTCGATCGCTTCATGCGCTCCTTCGGGATCGTCCAGACGGCGTTTTCGAAATCGACCTCATCCCAGACCGCGTCCTGCAGCTCGCTCTTCCGGACCATGGTGAGGAGGTAGAGTTTCATGCCGAGACGGATCGTCGGCAACGTCGCGACATGCTCGAGCTGCTTGAGCATGATGCGGATCTCGGTCGGCGAAAGCGCCCGGTCCTTGGGCGTGAAGGTGGCGATCGAAGCAGGACCGACATCATCGGCCGGGTTCGCGACCTTCTCGCCATGGAGAATGGCGAAGGCGTAGATCTGCTTCAGGATATCCCGCACATGGATGGCTGTCGCCGGCGCGCCCCGTTCCACGATCTTGGCGCAGTGAGCGCGCAGGTCATCAGGCGTTATCTCGGTCAACAATCGGTTCCGCCAGACGGGCTTGAGTTCGCGCTCGAAGATGGCGCGGCGCATGGCGCGCGTGCTGTCCGCCATGGGCGCGCCCGTCAGCCACTTCTCGCCGAACTCACCGAAGCTCTTGGCCTCCTTGATCCGGCGCTTATCCCGCTGCTTCTCGATGGCGGGGGACCGCCCCTCGGCGATCATCCGTTTCGCGTCCAGACACAGTTCGCGCGCCCTGGCGAGCGAGATCCCATCTCGGGCGTACTTGCCCAGATGGACGGTCTCGCGCCTGCCATTCAGCCGGTAGTCGAGCCTGAACGAGATGCCGCCTGTCGGTGCGACGCGTACATACATGCCGTCACGATCGGGCACCTTGTACATTCTGGCTTTTGGTTTCAGACACTTGAGTGCTGCATCCGTCAACATTCGGGGCCTCCTCGCGAAAAAAGACCGTCACGCGGTTTTCGGAGGCTAATGACGGATATTTCCGTTTGTTTTTAGAATATCAGGCTGAAAAAACACCGTCAGAGGCCTCAGTGGCTTTGACGGCACTTTCGATTTTCCGGATGATCAACGGGGGCGCGGTCCGTCACCGGGCACCACAGACGCATTCCATGCCCACCGATAGACATCGATGGAGTTTGGCTTGATTAATTTTGTTTTTCAGCGGG
>JADCCH010000161.1 GCA_020252865.1 Methylobacterium sp. | reverse complement strand
CGATCTCGTAGACCTCGCCATAGCGCAGGTAGATCGGCCGGTTGGTCGCGGGCAGGCCGAGCCAGTCGCCGCGCATCGATCCGCAATAATGCCCGACCGCGGCGAGATAGCGCCGGTTCTGGTAGCTGCCGCCGACGAAGATCACATCCCGCCGCTCCAGATCCGGGCAGGCTTTCTTGAGCGGGAGGAAGGCGCGGGCCAGAGCCTCCGCCGTGCTCGCGCAGGCATGGATGGGATGGGCCACACGCCAGGTTGCATCCGGCCGCGCAAGGGCAGCCAACGCCTCTCCGGTTCGCCCCTCGGGGGCTTCGGCCAGCGCGGTGAGTCGCTGGTGAACGCGACGGCGCAAGGCGGCATCGGGCGAGGCGAAGGGGTCGAAATCAGGAACCATGTGGCATATCCCCGGCGGCGGGCAGAAACGAAAAAACGCAGCGGGCGCAGGCGGGCAACAGGCTGCGCCGACGCATTGTTCCTCATTTTGCAAACGTATTCAAGATTGCGGTTGCATACGATTGCAGGGCGTGCTTGCATGCCTTCGGACAGGCTGCTGGCGGAATGTGGCCCGGGAAGACGGGAACGACCGGCAGCGCCACAGGGGAGGATCGGGCGCATGTTGAAGACCATGAAAACGGCTCTGTCGCTGGCGGCCTTGTTCGCGGCGGGCACAGCCCAGGCGCAGGTGAATTGCGGCGCCACCAGCGGCCGCGTGAATATTGTCGGCAACGAATTCCCGGCCATCCGGACGGTCGCCGCCAATGCCGCGAAATGCCAGACCGGCAACCTTTCCGTGAAATCGAATCTCACGGCCAATCACCAACGCATCAACCTGCCCGGCATGCAGGGCAACCCGGCGGAATACACCTCCGCCATCATCGCGACCTCGTCGATCGTGGCGTTGCTGAACGAGAATGTCATCCGCCCGCTCGATGCCCTTGTGGCGGCCCATGGGCAGGACATTCCGAAGAACCAGCTCATCACCATCGATGGCAAGGTGATGGCCGTGGCCTTCATGGCCAATTCCCAGCACCTCGTCTACCGGAAGGATGTTCTGGCTGAGGTCGGGGCCGCGCCGCCCAAGACCTATGAGGACATGATCCGCATCGGCAGGCTGATCCGCGAGCGTGGCATCCTGAAGAACCCGATCGGCGGCGCCTACAAGGCGGGCTGGTCGCTCGCGCAGGAATTCGTGAACATGTATATCGGCCATGGCGGCGAGTTCTTCAAGCCGGGCTCGGCGGAAGTGGCCATCAACAATCCCCGGGGCATCGCGGCGCTGAACACCATGAAGGCGCTGACCGAGCTGATGCACCCCGATTTCCTGACGCATGACAACAACGAGACGAGCGCCGAGTGGAAGAGCGGCAATGTCGCGATGATGAACATGTGGGGCTCGCGCACCGGCGTGCTGATGGCGAAGGAAGGCAATGATCCCAAGGTGGCCGAGAACACCGCCGTCGGCGCCCCGATGACCGTGGGCGGCGGCACCACGCCGGCCACCACGCTGTGGTGGGATGGCTGGACGGTTGCCCGCAACATCTCGGATGAGGATGCCCGCGCAACCTTCCTCGCGATGAAGAACGGCATCTCGCCCTCGATCCTCAATGACGAGACCATGGGCCAGGCCGTGTGGATGATCGCCGGCTACAAGCCCGCCCCGGTGAACCAGGGCGTGATGCAGACCATGGCGATGGGTTCGAAGCCCTATCCGATGCTGCCCTATATGGGCCTGCTGCATACGGCGCTCGGCGATGGCATCGCGCCCTTCCTGCAGGGCCGCAAGGACGCCGCGACGACGCTCGCCGATATCGAAAAGGCCTATAACACGGCCGCGAAGGAAAAGGGCTTCCTGAAATAAGCCCTCGCGATGGTGGATGGCGGGCTCGCCCGTCATCGCCTCCGTTCACCCCTGTTCCGGCCATCGCCGGATGGCTGCCGCACCACTGTGACAGCACCAACGTGACCGCGCCTCTTCCGGCGCGAAGGGGGAGGCATGAAACACGCGACATTCCTGCGCTTCTTCCTGCCCACCGCCACCGCGATGGTGCTGTTCATCGCGCTGCCGATCGTCTCGGTGCTGATCCAGTCGGTTCATGTCCCGCATGACCGGGTGGTGGTGGAGGTGGAGAATTGCACGCCCTTCGGCTGCACGAAATCCACCGTGATCGACCAGGCCGCCACGCAGAAGCTGCGTGACGAGAAGCCGCTCGGGCGCTTCGTGGGCCTCGCGATCTACCAGGATCGCTCGCATCTTGCCTTCGCCGAGATCGGCGAGGCCTGGAGCCGCGCGACGGGCATGGGCGATTTCCTCGCGCGGGTGATGAACCTGCCTTTCTACCGGGCGCTGGCCTTCACGCTCACCTATATGGTGCTGGTGACGCCGCTCTCGATCCTGCTCGGCTTCGTGGTGGCCCTGGCCGTGAATGCCATTCCGCGGTTCTTTCGCGGCACGGTGATCTTCTTTTCGCTGCTGCCGATGATCGTGACGCCGCTCGTGGGCGCGCTGATCCTGTTCTGGATGGTCGATTCCCGAGGCGTCATCGGCGCGGCGGTGCAATGGCTCGCGAATGACTCGAACCTCTCGCTGAAAGCCTCGACGCCGCTGACCTGGATCATGCTGATCGTCTATGGCACCTGGTCCACCGCGCCCTTCGCCTTCGTGGTCTATTATGCCGGGCTTCAGACCGTGCCGCAGGATTCGCTGGAAAGCGCGATGCTCGACGGCGCGACGCGCTGGCAGCGCCTTCGCTACATCGTGCTGCCGCATCTCATGCCGCTCACGGTTTTCATGTTCCTCATCAAGATCATGGACAATTTCCGCGTCTTCGAACCGATCGTGAGCTTCAATGCGGGTGCGCACGCGCAGTCTTTGTCCTATTTCATCTATGCCGATCTCAGCGGCGAAACGCGG
>JADCCH010000160.1 GCA_020252865.1 Methylobacterium sp. | reverse complement strand
TCGCTGATGTTATTGGTCGCGGCTTGTCCGGACGCAACCCCGTCTGGCCTGTTTCCTGCCGCTGGCGGCGGCGATCGGGCACCGGAGCGAGCCGCGGCTGATCCCCGAGAAGAAGACCCTGCATGAAAATCCGTGCGGCGAATCGCTCATCCGCTCCTGTCCCTTGCCGGTCGATCCGGAGCCCAAGAGCGGTATTCTCGAGACCATCGGCGACATCGCGCTGCTGATCTGTTCGGGAAAGCCGATGCAGGTTTGCAATCTGCGCCGTGAGCGGCGGCGGCGATGCAGGGTGCGAATTTCGAGCTTTTTTTTCACAAGAGGCGCTTCCCCTTTCGCCCGGCTTGGGTGTAGGGATGCGCGCCAACATTGGTCGGGCCGGCTCCGCGTTTCCGTCATGCGGCTGCCACATCGCATCGTCAGATGCATGCGACCCCCGCCAGAACCGGAGTGTTGGCATGCCGAAATTTTCTTCCGCCGGAATTCCCGAGGCACTCACCTTTGACGACGTGCTCATGCGCCCCGGCCATTCCGAGGTGCTCCCGGCGGAAACCGATCTGCGCACGCGGCTCACGCGTTCCATCAGCCTCAATCTGCCGATCGTCTCTTCGGCCATGGACACGGTGACGGAAGCCCGCCTCGCCATCGCCATGGCGCAAGCCGGTGGCCTCGGCGTCGTCCATCGCAACCTTGCGCCGGAAGAACAGGCCGACAATGTGCGGCAGGTGAAACGCTTCGAGAGCGGCATCGTGATGAACCCGGTGACGATTGCCCCGGATTCGACCCTCGGCGAGGCGCTGGCGATCATGAAGGCCAAGGGCATCAACGGCCTGCCGGTGGTGGCCGATAGCGGCCCGAATGGCAGTTCCAAATCCGGCAAGCTCGTGGGCATTATCACCCATCGCGACGTGCGCTTCGCCGAGCATATGGACCAGCCCGTCCGCGAACTGATGACCAGCCACGAGAATCTCGTAACCGTGCGCGAGAATGTGACGCAGGCCGAGGCGCGCCAGCTCTTCCACCGCCATCGCATCGAGAAGCTCCTCGTGGTCGATGGCGATTATCGCTGTGTGGGCCTGCTCACCGTCAAGGATATCGAGAAGGCGCGCCTCAACCCCAACGCCAACAAGGATTCGGAGGGCCGCCTGCGTGTCGCCGCCGCCACCACCACGGGCGAGGAAGGCTATCGGCGCACGGAACTCCTGATCGATGCGGGCGTCGATTGCGTGGTGGTCGATACCGCGCATGGCCATTCCCAGCAGGTTCTCGACGCTGTCAGCCGCATCAAGCGGATGTCGAACGCGGTGCAGGTCATCGCCGGCAACGTGGCGACGGCCGCCGGCACGAAGGCGCTGATCGATGCCGGCGCGGATGCCGTGAAGATCGGCATCGGCCCGGGCTCGATCTGCACCACGCGCATTGTTGCGGGCGTGGGCGTGCCGCAGCTCACCGCCATCCTGGAATCGGCCGAGGAAGCCCAGAAGCAGGATGTGCCGGTGATCGCCGATGGCGGTATCAAGTATTCCGGCGATCTCGCCAAGGCGCTCGCGGCGGGTGCCTCCTGCGCGATGATCGGCTCGCTGCTCGCGGGCACGGATGAGAGCCCCGGCGAGGTGTTTCTCTATCAGGGCCGCTCCTACAAGGCCTATCGCGGCATGGGCTCGCTGGGCGCGATGGCACGCGGCTCGGCGGATCGTTACTTCCAGGCGGAAATCAAGGATTCGATGAAGCTCGTGCCGGAGGGCATCGAGGGCCAGGTGCCCTACAAGGGCCCGGCGCAGAACGTCATCCACCAGCTCGCCGGCGGTCTCAAGGCGGCAATGGGTTATGTCGGCGCGAAAACGATCAAGGACATGCAGGAGAAGGTCGAATTCATCCGCATCACCAATGCGGGCCTGCGCGAAAGCCACGCGCATGACGTGACCATCACCCGCGAAAGCCCGAATTACCCCACAAGGATGTGAGGATCAGGGCGGCTCTCGTTCTTGCGATCCTGCTCGCCGGGAGCCTGCCCGGCTCGGCGCAGGCCCCTGCCCTTTCCGGGAACAACCCGGGAGAACAGGCAGCGTTTCAGGCGCAGAAATGCCAGCGTTACCGCGAGGCGTGGAGCTATGCGGTACGGCGACGCGGCACCGAGGGACTCAGCCCGGAATTCGTGGAGCGCCACGAGGCCTTCCTCGCGAATGGCTGCGTCACTTCCACCAAGGTATGCCCGCGCGTGAAGGCTGAATTCGACATGGCCAATATGCTCGTGATGCTCGGGATGAATGCCGGAATGTCCTCGACGTTCTTCCCGTTCTCCTGCGCGCCATAAAACTTTCTTGCGCGCCATGAAACTTTCCTGCGCGCCATGAAACTCTCCTGCGCGCCAGGAAAAAAGCCCGCCGGTTGGCGGGCCTTCGCATTCCGATCACGACGTTGCGGAAGCTGCGATCAGCAGCCGCGCTTCGTGCCGCATTCCAGCTGCGTCTTCGCATCGAGGCCGCGCTTCGGCGGGGTGAGGTCCGTCTGCTGAGCCTGCGAGGAAGCGCAAGCCGCAACCGAGATGAGCATGGCGGCGGCGAGAATGCCGTTGATGATCTTCTTCATGGGGTTACTCCTGATAAACAAGGGGATCTGTGGGCGGACAGGCTCCACGGTGGAGCCGATTCGACCACAGAACCGCTGCGTTGTTGCCCTCTGCCCCAATCGTGGCATAAAGGCGGCACATGCAGCGGTTTTGAAGGGAAATGGTAAGGAAAGGGTAACGATCCGTTTCCGGCGGCCGATTGGCTTGACTTGTCCGGGCCTTCACGCCAAGCGATCCGCCAATGACCCCCTCTGCCCGCCTCTCCGCCGCCATCGCGCTTCTTGACGAAATCCTCGATCGCAAGCGACCGCTCGGGCCCGCTCTCGCGGATTGGGGCAAGGCGAACCGCTATGCCGGTTCGGGTGATCGCAATGCCATCGGCAACCTCGTGCATGACACCCTGCGTGTGAAAGCCTCGGCCCAATGGATCATGGGGTTGCGGGGTGAAACCGAGAGCGGCAGATGCGCCCTCATCGGCATGTTGCGACTGCTGCGCGGCATGGCGGTCGAGGCGATCGCCGCTCTGTTCACGGGCGAACGCTTCGCGCCCGCCCCTCTGTCCGAAGCCGAGCAGGCGAGCCTTCAGGCGGCCGATCTCTCCGATGCCCCGACGCATATCCGCGGGAACTACCCGGAATGGCTCGATGCGGAACTGGCCAGGAGCTTTGGCGAGACGCGCGTGGACGAAGCAGCTGCGCTCGCCTCCCGCGCGCCGGTGGATGCGCGGGCGAATGCGCTGAAGCTGATCCGCCTCAAGGCGATGGAGGCGCTTGGCCATCTCGAGCCCGAGGCGACGCGATATTCGCCCTATGGCTTGCGCTTCAAGCCCAATGCCGAGGGTCGCGCGCCCTACCTTCAGGCCGAGCCGGCCTTCATCAAGGGTGCGGTAGAAATCCAGGATGAGGGCTCCCAGCTCGCTTCCCTGCTTGCGGGAGCGAAGCCCGGCATGCAGGTGCTCGATTTCTGCGCGGGCGGGGGGGGCAAGACACTCGCCATGGCTGCGGAGATGAACAACAGGGGCCAGATCTTCGCGACCGACAACGATGCGCGCCGCCTGGCACCCATCCATGAGCGCCTCACGCGCGCCGGCGTGCGGAACGTGCAGGTTCGATCCCCAAAAGGGAAAGAACCGGCGCAGCTCCATGATCTCGCGGGCAAATGCGATCTCGTGCTGGTCGATGCGCCCTGCACCGGCACCGGCACATGGCGCCGGCACCCGGATGCGAAATGGCGCCTCAGGCCCAATGCGCTGGAGATGCGCCGCGAGGAACAGCGCGCGGTGTTGGACGAGGCAAAACGCAGCGTGAAACCGGGTGGCCGGCTCGTCTACATCACCTGCTCGCTGCTTGATGCCGAGAATGGCGCGCAGGGGAAGGCATTTCTGGCCGCAAACCCGGATTTCAAGGTTCTCGACCCCGCCGCGAATGCCAGGGCCGCCGGGCTGGATGCAATCGGCCGCTATTGTGACGTCTCCGGCCTCGGCCTGCTGCTGACGCCGCATCGCACGGATACCGACGGCTTCTTCATCTGCGTTCTCACACGCTCCACCTGATTGCCGAAAGGCTGGCCATGACGCTTCCCAACCACGACACCGTTCTCATCATCGATTTCGGCTCGCAGGTGACGCAGCTCATCGCCCGGCGCGTGCGCGAGACCGGTGTCTATTGCGAAATCCACCCCTATCAGAAGGCGGATGAGGCCTTCCTGAAGCTCCGGCCCAAGGCGATCATCCTCTCGGGCGGGCCGGATAGCGTGACGCGCGAGGGCAGCCCCCGCGCGCCGGAATCGGTGTTCGCAAGTGGCCTGCCGATCATGGCGATCTGCTACGGCCAGCAAACCACCGCCGTTCAGCTCGGCGGCGTGGTGGAAGGCGGGCATGCCGCCGAATTCGGACGTGCCGATATCGAGATCCGGGAGGCTTCGGCGCTCTTCGACAAGCTCTGGGTAGTGGGCCAGCGCTATCCGGTCTGGATGAGCCATGGCGACCGCGTGACGAAGCTCCCCGAGGGCTTCAGCGTGAAGGCAACGAGCGAGAACGCGCCCTTCGCCATCGCCACGGATGAAAAGCGCCGCATATACACCACGATGTTTCACCCCGAAGTGGTGCACACGCCCGATGGCGGCAAGCTGATCGCGAATTTCGTGCATCACATCGCCGGGTTGAAATCCGATTGGACCATGGGAGCCTATCGCGCGGAAATGATTGCGAAAATCCGCGAGCAGGTGGGCAAGGGCAAGGTGATCTGCGGCCTCTCGGGCGGGGTGGATTCGAGCGTCGCCGCCGTGCTGATCCACGAGGCGATCGGCGACCAGCTCACTTGCGTCTATGTCGATCACGGGCTGATGCGGAAGGGGGAGAGCGAGGAGGTGGTGAACCTGTTCCGCGGGCACTATCACATTCCGCTCGTGCATGTGGATGCGAGCGAGACCTTCCTCCGCGCGCTGGCCGGCATCTCCGACCCCGAGGTGAAGCGAAAGACCATCGGCAAGCTCTTCATCGATGTGTTCGAAGCGGAAGCGGGGAAGATCGCAAAAAACGGGCAACAACCGGCCGAGTTCCTCGCACAGGGCACCCTCTACCCCGATGTGATTGAAAGCGTGAGCTTTTCGGGTGGCCCTTCGGTGACGATCAAGAGCCATCACAATGTCGGCGGCCTGCCCCAGCGCATGAAGCTGAAGCTGGTCGAACCCTTGCGCGAACTCTTCAAGGACGAGGTGCGGGCGCTCGGCCGCGAACTCGGCCTGCCCGAGACCTTCGTGGGGCGTCATCCCTTCCCCGGCCCCGGCCTCGCGATCCGCATTCCCGGCGAGGTCACCCGCGAGAAGGCGGATATCCTGCGCGAGGCGGACGCGATCTATCTCGAGGAAATCCGCAAGGCCGGTCTCTACGACACGATCTGGCAGGCTTTCGCCGTGCTGCTGCCGGTGCGCAGTGTCGGCGTGATGGGCGATGGCCGCACCTATGATCACGTCTGCGCGTTGCGCGCCGTGACCTCGGTGGATGGCATGACGGCCGATTTCTACCCCTTCGACATGGCCTTCCTTGGCCGCGTGGCGACGCGCATCATCAATGAGGTGAAGGGCATCAACCGCGTCA
This sequence comes from Methylobacterium sp., assembly GCA_020252865.1. Taxonomy (GTDB): domain Bacteria; phylum Pseudomonadota; class Alphaproteobacteria; order Rhizobiales; family Beijerinckiaceae; genus Rhabdaerophilum. The sequence continues at coordinate 96 of JADCCH010000160.1, read as the reverse complement.
CCTACGACATCACCTCGAAACCGCCCGGCACGATCGAGTGGGAATGATTTCTGCCCCTCCAAGCGTATGCGAAACGGCACTAGAACAAGCATTAAC
>JADCCH010000016.1 GCA_020252865.1 Methylobacterium sp. | reverse complement strand
GCGATTGGGGTGTGGTGGCCGTCGCGGTTGTCGCGGCCTTGGGCGTGGCGTGGCTTGGCTTGCCCGCCTGGGCGCCGGTGATCGCGGGGATCGCCGGCGGGCTTTTCGCCTGGACGCGGTTCAACGAGGGCGAGGCGACATGACGAATGTCGAGTTCTCCATCCTGCTGATGGCGATGGCGCTCGCCTCCTATGGCTGCCGCGTTGTCGGCTTCCTCGCGATGCGCTTCGTGATGATCACGCCGCGGATCGAGGCTGCGCTGCGCGCTACCCCGCTTTCGGTCATGGCGGGCATTGTCGCGGTCGCGGCCATGCGCGGCGGGCTCGCGGAATGGATCGCATCCGCCTCGGTGGTCGTTCTCATGAAGCTCACCGGGCAGGATGTGCTCTCGGCGCTCGCCGGCGTCGCGATCGTGGCGCTGATGCGCTGGGCGGGGCTCTAGAGCATGCTCTCGCAAAAGTGGATACCGGTTTTGCGTAACAACATGCGACAAAACAATTAGATAGAGGTTTTGATTCCATCAAAACGAGACGTGCTCTAGGGCATGATGTGTTCAGACGGAAGCACATCATGCTCTTATCTTATTTTTATCGCATGCTTTTTTGTGAAAAACCGGATTCCACTTTTTCACAGCATGCTCTAGTTCTTCAGGCGCACGGAATACTCGCCTGCGCGAATGCGCTCGGGCAGGCGTTCGGCGAATTTGGAGACGGCATCCTCGCCATAGGTCGCGACCAGTTCAACGAAGGCCGCGAACAGGGCCGCATGGGCGAGGCAATCGCCGTCGATGCCATCATGGCGCCCCTCGGCGAAGGCTTCGTTGATGTAGCCATAGGCCGCACGCCGTTGTTCGGCGAAATGCGCGTCGCTGGCGGTTCCCATCGGCTTGGCGGTCTGCACGGGCGTATCCGGTCTTTCTGGCAAGCGATCTTGCGAGGCGGTTGCCGCACAAATCCGGCTGCGACAGGAGGTCCCCACCCGCTCTCGCCACCGTTGGCTCGACCCTAGCGACTCCCCGTTTTGAAAGCGAGCAAGGAGTTGCGAAAACGTTAACGGACTTCCCTGCCTTCTTGCAATTCAAAGGGATAGCCCTGTGGATGGTTCAACCGCCGTAACGTTGCTCGAGCGTCCGGGCGAGGCGCGACGCTTCGCGCACCAGCATCGAACGCGCGGCACGCGCGGCATCCGTGCATTGGCGATAGGTGGTCGAGAAGGTCGAGAAGCCAGCATTATAGGCACCCATCAGCCGCTCGCGGTTGCCTTGCGCCGCGCCTTCGCTCGCCACCAGCGTCTCCATGCGCTTCTGCCAGGGGTTGGGGCGCTCGTCGGGCTGGCAGAGGGTCGTCAGGAACGCGAGCGAGCCGAACGTCTCCGAAAGTTCCAGCATCGGCTTTTCGTATTCCGGCGGCAGGGGCGGCCGCACGGTTTCCTTGGGTGGCGCGGGGGGTGGCGCCGCGCGGCGCTGCGGCTGTGGCGCAGCCGGTTGCTGCTGCGCGGCGGCAGGAAGCGCCAGCGCCGCGAACAGCAGGAGGGTCAGGCCCAAACCTCTCATGCGGCCTGCCCGGTTTCGCGCGCAATGAGCTGCTGCGCCTTGCGCAGGATATCCGGCAGGCCGCGCGTCATCGGCAGGTCGCCCGGATCAAGCGGATCGACCCAGAGCAGCGCTTGCGCTTCATCGGAAATCATCGCCTCGCCGCCGGTCCAGTATCCGGCGAAGGCGCAGATCACGGCATGGGCCACGAGCGCGCCATCCGGGCTGTGCTCGATATGCTCGACGTGATCCACGAAACCGGCGATGCGGGCGGTGAGGCCCACTTCCTCCTGCAATTCGCGCAGAACAGCTTCCGCCATGCGCTCGCCGGGCTCGATGCGTCCGCCTGGAAGCGAGAAGAGCCCGCGCGCCGGGGCTTTGCCGCGTTGCGCCAGCAGCACCTTCCCATCGCGAAACACCGCGATGGAGGCCGCCAGCACCGGCCTAGACATGCTGCCCGCCATTGATGTGCAGTTCCGCGCCCGTCACGTAGGAAGAGGCTTCCGTGCAGAGGAAGTAGATCGCCTTCGCGACCTCCTCCGGCGTGCCGAGGCGGCGGAGCGGCAGCGTTTCCACGATTTTCTCCGTGCCCGGCGACAGGATGGAGGTGTCGATCTCTCCGGGCGAGATGGAATTCACGCGGATGCCGTAGGGTCCGAAATCGGCGGCCATTTCGCGGGTCAGCGCCGCGAGTGCGGCTTTCGAGGTGGCATAGGCGGCGCCCGCGAAAGGGTGGACATGCACGCCGGCGATGGAGGTGACATTCACCACCGCGCCTTTCGTGGCCTTGAGTTCGTCGATCAGCCCGCGCGCCAGCATGATCGAGGCGAAAAAATTCACCTGGAACACCTGAATCCAATCGGCCAGCGGGGTCTGGATCGAGCCCATGCGCGCACCGCCCGGGCCCTTCGGCGAGATGCCTGCATTGTTCACCAGCGCATGCAGGCGCCCATCCGACAGGCGCGACTTGATCTCGTTGATGGCGCGCAAGGTGTCTTCGGGGTTCGCAAGGTCAACCTGGATATGGTCGTCCTGGCCGCCTTCCCAGGGGCAATTCTCGGGGAAAGGCTGGCGCGAACAGGCCAGCACCCGCCACCCCGCCGAATTAAAGCGCTTCACGGTGGCATGTCCGATGCCGCGCGAGGCGCCGGTGAGCAGAAGCGTGCGGCGTTCGCCGCCGCTGTTCGAACCGGATCGGTCCATCATCATCCTGCTCCTTGGAAGGTTTACGGGTAGAGGCGTTCGGTTCTAAAGCCGGTATCCGGGCTTTCGCGCCGGAAGACCAGTCTTTCATGCAGGCGGAAGGGCTTGTCCTGCCAGAATTCGATATAGAGCGGCGTCAACCGGAAGCCGGTCCAGTGCGGCGGGCGCGGAACCTCGCCAAGACCGAATCGCAGCGCTTCGCGGGCCACGGCCTTCTCCAGCGCAAATCGGTCCTCCAGCGGGCGCGATTGCCGGGAAGCCCAGGCGCCGATGCGGCTGTCCCGGGCGCGGGAGGCGAAATAGGCATCCGCCTCGCCATCGCTGACAGGGGCGAGGGGGCCGCGGAAACGCACCTGCCT
>JADCCH010000159.1 GCA_020252865.1 Methylobacterium sp. | reverse complement strand
TCGACCCGAGCGAGGTCATAGGGGTTCTGCGGCGCAATGAGAGGCGCGAACAGGGCCAGCAGCACGATGATGCTGATGAGCCCGAGGCCGAAGACCGCCACGCGATCCTCGAGGAAACGCTCGACGAAACGGGCGAATTCGCCCTTCGTCTTCCTGGGGGCCTCGGCACCCTTCGGTGCCTCTGCCGGGTTCGGGAGGGCGGCGTCACTCATTGGTTTTCCCCGCGAGGCGCACGCGCGGATCAAGCGCGGAATAGAGGATGTCCACGATCAGGTTGATCGTCACGAAGAGCAGCACCACAACCATCACATAGGCCACGATCAGCGGACGATCGAGCCGCTGGATCGATTCAAGCAGGAGCTTGCCCATGCCCGGCCAGGCAAAGATCGTCTCGGTCACCACCGAGAAGGCGACGAGGCTGCCAAATTCGAGCCCGAGCACGGTCACAATCGGGATCATGATGTTCTTCAGGATATGCACGCCCACGATGCGGCGCGGCGAAAGCCCCTTGGCACGGGCGAACTTCACATAATCCTGCAGACTGGCCTCCCGCGTGCCCGAGCGTGCGAGACGGATGACAAGCGAAATCTTGAGCAGCGCGAGGTTCAGGGCAGGCAACGCGATATGCTGCCAGCCCTTGAGCGTGAGCAGCGAGGTCTCGATGCCCAGCACGGTGGTGGTTGGCCCTCGACCCGTGGCAGGCAACCAGCCGAGCATCACCGAGAAGAACATGATGAGCATCAGCCCCACCCAGAAAGTGGGCAGCGAGAATCCGAGGATCGAGCCCGCCATGATGGTGCGCGCGTCCGGATGATCCGGCCTCAGCCCGGCGAAGATGCCGAGCGGCAGACCGATGACGATCGCGAGGATAAGTGCCACCAGCGCGAGTTCCAGTGTCGCGGGCATGCGGTCGAGGATGAGGCCGATCGCCGAGCCGCCATGCACATAGGAGCGGCCGAATTCGCCCTGCATCACATCGCCAATGAACAGCAGGAACTGCAGATAAACCGGCTTGTCGAAGCCGAATTCGCGACGCACCTGCTCGATCTGCTCCTGCGTCGCATCGCCCGGCACCATCATCCAGACCGGGTCACCCACGACATAGGTGCCGAAAAAGACGATGACCACCATGGCCAGCACGACGAAAAGGGCCTGCGCCGCACGTCGGATGATGAAAGCCAGCATGAGGACCCCCCTCGCATGGAAAGCCGATCCGCCACGAGAGTGGCGCAGCCGCATGACTTCGCCCGAAGGGGCGGAACCCGTATGGAAGGTTGTCCGGCGGAAGGGCCGCCGGACAGATCCGGCACGATCAGCGCGTGACCGACATTGCGAGGGTGTACTCGTCGGTCCGGCCCAGAACCTTCAGGCCACTGCGTGCCGCCCAGGTGTTCTTGTTGTAGTAGATCGGGATGAGGCCGACATCGTTGATCGCGACTTCCGTGCCCTCCGCGAGGAGCTTCGCACGCTCGCTGTCATTCACGGTCGACAGGGCCTTCCTGAGAAGCTCGTCGACCTTCGGGTTCGAATAGCGGCCGCGATTGGCCGAGCCGATCCCCGCCTGCGCGTCGAAGGTGCCCAGCAGCGGGCCGAGGCTGCCCGAAACCTCGCCCGTGCCGGCGCTCCAGCCCGCGAGGATCATCGAGAATTCCGGCGTGCGGTTTGGTCCACCGGTGGAAGCGCGGGAGAAGAACACCGCCGGCGGCAGCGTCTCGACCCTGGTTTCAATCCCGACGCGGGTGAACATCTGCGCCACGGCCTCGATCACCTTGGTGTCATTCGGGTAGCGGCCGTTCGGGCCATGGATGGTGAGGCTGAAACCATTGGGCAGGCCGGCCTCGGCCAGCAGCTTGCGCGCGCCATCCACATTATAGGGCACCGGCTTCAGGTTCCGCGACGTGCCCTCGTAGATGTCCGGCAGCAGCTGGCTCGCGACAACCGCCTCCCCTTCCATGATCCGATCGACGATCGCCTGCCGGTTCAGCGCCATCGAGAGGGCCTGGCGCACCTTGAGGTCGTTGAACGGGTTCCTGATCGCGCTGCCATCCTTCGCCTTGGCGAAGGGCGTATCGTCCCGCAGGCGGTCCATGTGCAGGTAGATCAGGCGGTTCGACAGCGCGCTGGTCACCGCGACGCGGTTATCCGTCCTGAGACGGGCCACGTCGGCCGAAGGCACGTTCTCGATCATGTCGACATCGCCCGAGAGCAGGGCGGCCACGCGCGTCGGGTCGGACTTGATGAAGCGGAAGGTCACGCGCTCCCAGTTCGGCTTGCCGGCCCAGTGGCTGTCATTGCGCTTCAGCACGAAGCGATCGCCCGGCACGAACTCGACGAACTGGTAGGGGCCGGTGCCCACGGTGCCCTTGCCGGCATTGAGATCTTCGGTCGTGGCATTGGCCGCCGCCTTCGCCGACATGATCTCGATATTGGCGAGGTCGTTCAGCATCAGCGGATAGGGCGTCGCGGTCCTGATGCGCAAGGTGAGGTCATTGACCTTTTCGAGCGTCTTGCCGCGCACGAAGGAGGTTTTCGGCGCCGGCGATTTCGGCACATTCGGCACGCGGTTGAACGAGAAGATCACGTCATCGACGGTGAACGGCGAACCGTCATGGAACTTCACGTCCGGGCGCAGCGCGAATTCCCAGGTGAGATCATCGACGATCTTCCAGCTCTGCGCGAGCCCGACACCGAGGCGCTGGAATTCGTCCTGCGAAATCAGCGTCTCGAAGATGTGTCGCGCGACCTGGTTGTTGGGCGTGAGATTGTGGAAATGCGGATCCGCCGAACTCGGCTCCGCGGCGAGGCCGATCTTCAGCTCCTGCGCCGCCGCTGCGCTCAGCGGCATGCTGGCGAACCCGGCCAGCAGCGCGCCGACGAGGGCGAGGCTGCGTCGTGTGATCGTCATGGTACTCTCCCTGTTTTCTCCAGACCGCTCTTCCGCCGTCGCTGGAATTGTTTCCAGTCTGACAAGGCGTGCGGAAAAAGCCAGCGCCCTGAACGCTGATTTCCGCGACCCTCTTCCGGCAAATGGTCATGAGGTGACGCTACTATTCTGATGAGTTATTGTCACAGAAAATTATATAACCAACCCGCATTCTCACTATGCCAGAACCGAAAAACCTCGATTTCGAACCGGAAGAATCGCGTCGCCCCTCGCTACGCGAGCTGGAAATCCTGCGGGCGCTGATCACCCTCGGCAAGACCACGGCCGCCGCCGCGAAACTCAACATTTCCCAGCCGGCCGTCTCCCGGGCCATCGCGCAGCTCGAGGAGCGCACCGGCCTCGTGCTCTTCCGGCGCGAAGGCGGGCGTCTGCTCGCAACGGCGGAGGCGCTGGCGCTCCAAAAGGAGGCCGAGCCGATCTTCCAGACGCTGGAGCGACTCGAACGCGCGCGCTGGCGGCCGGTCGACCAGGAGGCGAATCTCCGGATTGCCTGCCCGCCCACCCTCGCGCATCACTTCCTCAACAGCATGCTCGCGCGCTTTTCGGTGAAGGAAAACAATCTGCGGGTTCATCTCGAGATCGGCTCGGGGATCGATGTCACCACGAAGGTCGCGGACGGGGATACCGATCTCGGGCTGATCGATGGCGGGGCGAACCATGCCGGCGTGCGCTTCATCCCGTTCCGGCTCGGCGAGGCGCATGTGATGATGCTGAAATCGTCACCACTTTACGACCAAGAGGTGTTCGAGCCGAAGGATTTCGATGACGTGCCGCTGATCGCGCTGGTGCGGCGGTTTCCCTCGCGCATCACGCTCGACCGCCTGTTCCTCGGGGCGAATGTCACCCCGCGCATCCTGATCGAAGTCTCGACCTCCGCCGCCGCCTATGATTTCGTGCGCGCGGGCGCCGGCCTGTCGATCGCGAACCCCTTCCCGATCTCTTTCCGCGGCGACCCCGATATCGGTTTCCGCCCCTTCCGCCCGGCCATCCCCTACGAGACATCCTTCCTGCTGCCGGCCATGACGCCCCCGACGCCCGTGGCGCGACGGTTCATCGACTTCGTGCGGCAGAATCAGGACGAGGACGGCTATACCACCGCCCTGCGCAACATCTGATCAGCCCCGCTTGAGGGCGAGGGTCACGAGGCTCACGATCTCGAAGAGCATCTGCGCGCCGGCTTGCGCGGTGTTGGTCGTCGCATCATATTGCGGGGCGACCTCCACCACATCGCCACCGACGATATCGAGCCCCGCCACCCCGCGCAGCAAAGCCATCGCCTCGCGCGAGGAGAGCCCGCCGATCTCCGGCGTGCCCGTGCCCGGCGCGAAAGCGGGGTCGAGGCTGTCGATGTCGAGCGATACGTAAGTCGGCCCATCACCCAGCACCGCCAGGGCACGGCGGATGGTCTCTTCCACTCCGATCCGATGAAATTCCTCGGCATGGATCACGGTCATGCCGGTCTCGTAGGAGAATTCCCACAGATACTCGGCATTGCCGCGGATGCCGATCTGGATCACCCGTTTCGGGTCGAGCACGCCGGTCAGGACCGCCTCGCGGAAGGGCCCGCCATGGTGGAAACGCGTGCCCTCATAGGGCCCGCTGGTATCGCAATGCGCATCGATATGCAGCATGCCCACTGGCCGTTTCGCGCCGATCGCCTTCAGGATCGGCAGGGTCATCGAATGGTCACCCCCGACCGAGACGGGGCGGCAGCCCGCCTTCACCAGCGGATGGTAGAAAGCCTCGATGTCCTCATGGCTCTGCTCGAGACTGAAGCGCGAGCGGAACGGCACGTCGCCGATATCGAAAACCCCGCATTCGGCGAGCGGCACGATCTTGTGGACATGATGATAAGGGCCGATGCGCTCCACCTGCCGGACCGCCCGCGGGCCGAGCCGCGAACCGGGGCGATGCGTGACGCCGAGATCCATCGGCACGCCGACGAGCGGGATATCGATGCCTGCGAAATCCCCCTTCTCTGGCGCGTCCAGCCGCATCGGCGCATCGAGGAAGGTCGAGATGCCCCCATAGGGCTTGGAACGGCGATCCTTGTCCTCGAAGAGCAGATCCACGACCTTGCGGAAATTGGGGTCCTGCACATCACCGGCGGATGCCGCGCCGAATTTCGCGCGCCAGCGCTCCAGATCGTCGTTTGTCATGCTGAATTCCTCGATCATCGACCCCAATTCGGGAAGCTATCAACGCCATATGGCGCTGGCAACGCGCAGAACGCCGTCACACCGTCACCTGCGCCCCCATTTCCACCACGCGCCCGGTGGGGATGTGGAAGAAGTCCGTGGCGTTCGCGGCCATGCGGGAGAGGAAGATGAAGAGGTTGTCCTGCCAGAGCGGCATGCCGGAGGAGGCAGCAGCCTTGATTGAGCGCCGCGAGAGGAAGAACGACGTCTGCATGATGTCGAAATCGAGTCCGCGTCGTCGCGCCAGCGCCAGGAAATGCGGCACGCGCGGTGTCTCCATGTAGCCCACACGAACGATGATGGCTTTCACATCCTCGCTGAGTTCGTTGATCTCGAGCTTTTCGGCATCCGGCACGCGCGGTGTGTCGGCGGTCTTGATGGTCAGCACGATATTGCGCTTGTGAAGCACCTTGTTGTGCTTGAGGTTGTGCAGCATCGCTCCCGGCGCGACCTCGGGATCGCTCGTGAGGAACACGGCCGTGCCTGCGACACGCACCGGCTTCGATTTCTCGAGCATCTTGATGAGATCGGTCAGCGGCACGGAATCGCGCCGCGCCTTGTCGTAGACAATCTTCGTGCCGCGCACCCAGGTCCACATCATGGTGATGAGCACCGCGCCGAAAAGCAGCGGCATATAGGCGCCTTCCGGGATCTTGAGGCAATTCGCGCCGAAGAAGACGAGATCGACCATCAGAAAGGGGATGCCGAGGCCCAGCACCTGCCATGTTTTCCAGTTCCAGACCTTGCGCGCCACGATGAAGAACAAGGCGGTATCCGCGAGCATCGCGCCGGTCACCGCGATGCCGTAAGCCGAGGCG
>JADCCH010000158.1 GCA_020252865.1 Methylobacterium sp. | reverse complement strand
TCCCACTTCGCTTGAAAATGCTTCTCTCTTGATCTTATCGCATTTTCTTCACGCGAACCGGTTCCCACTTCGCTTGAAAATGCTCTGGGCGCTACATCCCGCCGAAGATCGCCAGCACCTGCCGGATCGCCACCGCGCGCGCCTCCGGGTTGGTCCCCACTGTCACGACGCCGCTTCCATCGGCGGTATAGGCGGCCTTGCGCTGGCGAAGCGGCAGGTTGGGGTGGTCGAAATCATGATGGGCCTGCTCGAAACCCACGAAGCGGGTGCCCGGCAGCGCCCGGCAAGGCTCCGCTGGCGTCCAGTTATCCGCGAGGCCATGCAGAATTGTCACCGGCAGGCGCGCGCGATAATTACCCTCCTCGGCGAAAATCCGGCAACCGGGATAGAAGGCGATGGCCTGCCGGAACTCCACACCCTTCGGCTTCCGCCCCGTGCGCGCGGCGGAGAGGACCGTCGAACCACCATGCGACCAGCCGAGCAGGCCAATTCCGTTGCGCCGCACTTCCACCCTTGTGGCCAGCCATTCAGCTGTCGCGAAGGCATCTTCGGCTCTATCCCGCGGTCGGATATTGCGGGCGCGGGTCATACAGAGGGAGCCAAGCCCGCGCGAGCCGAAACTGTCGGGGAAGACCACGAGGAAACCGGCACCGGCGAGCCGGTTGCCCCAATCGTCGTCGCGCGGCTGCCACGGGCCACTACAGCCATGCAGGGCGACGATGGCGGGGAAAGGGCCGGCACCGGCCGGCCTGTAGAGCTTCGCCTTGATCGTCAGACCATCGCGGCCGGGAAGCGTGATCGCCTCCTGCGCGGAAAGGCATGGGATGGCAGCGATCGCTGAGAACGCAGTCAACACGGTGCGAAGGAAAGGCATGCCAGAACTCCGATCCCGTTTGCATTGCCATGAAATCAGGAAAAAGGCCGCCCGGAGGCGGCCTTGGGATCGTTTCGAAGCGGTAAAGCTCAGTTGAGCTGCGTTTTCACCTGCTTCAGGCCCTCATTGAAGGCATCATCGCCCTTGGCTGCGGCAAGGATCGTGCCGGCGGCCTTCACCGCGAGTTCGGCGGCCGCCTTGCGCACATCGGCCGCGGCCTGCTGCTCGGCCTGGGCGATCTTGAGTTCGGCCTGCGCCGTGCGGCGCTTCACGAAATCCTCAAGTTTTGCCTTGGCTTCGGCTTCCACGCGCTTCGCTTCGGCGCGGGCGGCCTCGACCAGATCAGCGGCTTCCTTCTCGGCAGCCTTGCGCTTGTCCTCATAGGATTTCAGCAGTGCAGCCGCCTCGTTGCGCAGGCGCTCGGCCTCGCCCAGTTGGGCGGCAACCTTCGCCCCGCGGGCATCAAGACCCGAGAGGATGAACTTGTGAACACCGGCATAGCCGAGAATGCCGAGAAAGATCAGCAGGGCGAGGGCGGTGAAGAAGCTGGCATCAAGCATCCTGGTTCTCCTCAGCCTTGCGCCGCGCTGATCGCCTTGGCGACCGCCGCATCGGTGGTCTTGCCGCCGAGCTGCTCGACGATGGCCGTCACGGCGTCCTTCGCGATGCCCTCGACATTCCCCATCGCCTGGGCCTTTGTCTCGGCGATGCGGGCTTCCGCCGCCGCGAGCTTGCCGGCGAGATCCTTCTCGACCGAGACGCGTTGCGCCTCGATCTCCTTGGCGCTCTTGTCACGCGCTTCGCCGGCAATGGCCTGGGCATTGGCGCGGGCCTTCGTCAACGACGCCTCGAGAGCAGCGGCCTGCGCCTCGGCTTCCTTCTGAGCGGCGCTGGCCGCGCGTAGGGACCCCTCGATCATCTCGCGACGCGCTTCAAGCACCGAGCCGATGCGCGGCAGGGCCACGCGGCTCATCAGCGCGTAAAGGGTCCCGAACGTCAGCACCAGCCAGAAGAGCTGGCTCGCATAGGTCGAGGAATCGAAAGGCGGAAAGCGATGCCCGCCGCCCTCGCCACCGGCCGCGAGGGCCGGCAGGGCGGAAAGGATCGCAATCAGCGTCGCAAGCACGAAGCGCATGGGCCGCATCCGGACATCAGATTGGTGAAGGGCGGCATTCCCGAAGGTGCCGCCCGATTCAGTCTCGAGCCGAGGCCCGACCTTACACCACGAAGAGCAGGAAGATGACGACGACGAACGAGAAGATGCCGAGACCTTCCGCGAGCGCCGCGCCGATCAGCGCGCGTGTAAACTGGCTGTCGGCCGCCGACGGGTTGCGCAGCGCACCCGAGAGGAAGTTGCCGAAGATGTTGCCCACGCCAATGGCGGCGAGCCCCATGCCAAGCGCCGCGAGACCAGCGCCAATGTACTTGCCAACGATCGGATCCATCGAGATTACTCCGTTTAGGAAGAGAAGTGAGGGTGGAATTCGTGCCCGGCGATCCCGTCAGTGCCCCGGATGGAGCGCATCGTTGAGATAGACGCAGGTCAGAATGGTGAAAACATAGGCCTGGAGGAACGCCACCAGGAATTCGAGCGCGGTCACCGCCACGGCCATCAGCAGCGGCAACGGCGAAATGACGGCCCAGGCACCCGCGCCCAGCAGCATGACCGTGAGACCCCCGAAGGCCTTCAGCACGATATGGCCGGCGAGCATGTTGCCGAAGAGACGCAGCGACAGCGAAACCGGGCGCGACAGGAAGGAGATGATCTCGATCGGCACCATCAGGAGCAGGATCGGGATCGGCACGCCCGAGGGAACGAAGAGGCCGAAGAAATGCGAACCGTGCTTCGCCACGCCCACAGCAACCACGGTGCCGATCACCAGCAGCGCGAAGGCGGCCGTCACGATGATCTGGCTCGTGACCGTGAACGAACCGGGGATCATGCCCAGCAGGTTCGCGGCGAAAACAAACATGAAAAGCGAAAAGACGAAGGGGAAGAACTGCATCCCTTCCTTGCCGGTCACGCCCGTCAGCGTGTTGGCGACGAATTCGTAGCTCATTTCGGCGAGGCTCTGCAGCCGGCCCGGCACCATGGAACGCTGGGCGCTGCCATAGACCGTGATGAAGCTGATGACTGCCAGAGCGATGAGCATCCAAAGCGATGCATTGGTGAACGAGATATCGGTTCCGAACAGCTTGAGTTCGACGATCCTGTTGATCTCGAACTGGTGCATCGGCTCGATTGCTTTTCCGCTCGCCACGGTCGCTGTCCCTTCGCCTCAATGGCCCTGTTGCGGGCCGCTCCTGTCGTTCGAACCCGGCGGGACAGTGGGTCGCATGCCCAGCCGGTAGATGTTCCGGAACCCCGCGGCCATGCCCAGCATCATGAAGATGATGAGAAGCCAGGGCTTCGTTCCGAAGGACCGATCCAGCAGGAAGCCGATACCGGTCCCGACCAGAATGCCCGCGACCAATTCGGAGGCCGCCCGCATTCCGGCGCCGAGTGCCGAAGCATTGCTGCTCGAACCCGACTTGCCCTGCTGTTCGGCCTTGTCACGCGCCTCCGCGTCACCGAGCTCCGATTTCAGGGTCTCCAGGCGCGCACGCAGCTTCTGCTCGTCGCTGGAACGTCCCGCTTCCGCTTTGTCGGCGTCCCGCGAGGGAGGCTCCGGCTCTGGCATGGTTGCATCCGAACCCGGTTGGACGGCGCCAAGTCACGCGGGAATGCCCCGCATCACCACAGCGAGGGGCGGTCGCCCGCCCCGTTCGTCGCGCGCTGTAAAACAGGGGGAAACGTTTGTGTCAAGGACGGAAGGGCCGTTCTTTCGGCTCTTCAACGATCGGATAGGGCCATTTTTGAGGATGTTGCCGCAATGCAGCAGAAAACGCGCCTCAGCCCGCCTCGGCAAGGCGCTCGGCCTCGGCGAGATCGACCGAGACGAGCTGGCTCACGCCGCGTTCGGCCATGGTGACGCCGAAGAGGCGATCCATCTCCGCCATGCTGATCGGGTTATGGGTGATCACGAGGAAGCGCGTGCCAGTTTCGCCAGCAATATCATGCAGCAATGCGCAGAGCCGCTCCACGTTGGAATCGTCGAGCGGGGCATCGACCTCGTCGAGCACGCAGATCGGCGCCGGATTGGTGAGGAACACCGCGAAGATCAGCGCTGTGGCCGTAAGTGCCTGCTCGCCGCCGGAAAGGAGCGAAAGAAGCTGCGGCTTCTTGCCAGGGGGGCGCGCAATGATCTCCAACCCGGCCTCCAGCGGATCATCCGCCTCCACAAGATGAAGTTCCGCCGTGCCGCCCCCGAAAAGCCGGGTGAAGAGCCGCGTGAAGTGGCCCTGCACCGCCTCGAAGGCCTCCCGCAGCCGCGCGCGCCCCTCGCTGTTCAGCGATTCGATGGCCCGGCGGAACTTACGGATCGCCTCCTCGATCTCCGCGCGCTCGCGCGTAAGATCGGCATGGCGCGTCTCCACCTCCGCGAGCTCTGTATCCGCGCGCAGATTCACGGCGCCGAGGCGGTCGCGATCCTGCTTCAGGTCGCCCAGGCGCGCCTCGATGGCCTCCGGCGAGAGGGTTTCGAGCCGCGAATCCGCCGCAATGCGGTTCGAAAGGCCTTCGATCGGCCCCTCGATCTCACCTTCGATGGTCTGGATCACGTGGATCAGCCGCGAATCGGCATTTTCGCGCGAAACTTCCAGTCGTCCCGCCAGTTCGCGGGCCTGCGAGAGGGCATTGGCGGCATGGCGCGCCGCCTCATCCGCCGCGCGAGCCGAGCGCTCGCGCTGGGCGAGCGTGTCATCCGCGGCCTTGCGCGCGGCTGACGCGGCTTCGATTTCGCCCGCGATTGCGCGACGGCGGGCAGACAGCGCGAAGGGCTCGCCTTCAAGCCGCGCAAACTCCTCCTCGAGGCGAGCGCGCCGGCCTTCATGTTCGCCGAGGGAGTCCCGGGCGCGGGCAGCACGCTGATCCCAGGCCGCCTGCTCGCGCTCGATGCCCGCAAGGCGTTGCTCGGCCGCATTGCGGGCGGCCAGAAGACGCGACAAAGCGTCACGCGCCGCATTTTCCGCCTGCCGTGCTTCCGAAAGTTGCGCCTCCTGCGCCTGAAAAGCCGGGTCCTCGGCGGAGCGCGCGGGCAGGGCAACGCGAGCCGCGCGTGCGTCCTCCTCCTCGCGGCGAGATTCAGCGAGGTCATTCGCCAGGGTCTCGCGACGCAGCCTTGCGGCCTCGAGCCTGAGGCGCATCTCTTCCGTGCGGAGCATCTCGCGCTGCAGCGCGGCATTGGCCTCCTCGCGCTGCCGCGTAATGCGGCGCACCGCCTCGCGCGCGGCCGCTTCCGCCTCCTGTGCCTCGCGCAGGGCGCGCAGGAGGCGATCAAGCACCTCTCGCGCAGCGTCGCGCCTGGTCCTGGCCTCGCGCGCCTCGCGTTCGAGTTCCTCGAGGCGGTTGCGTTCGGCAAGGCGACGGGCCGCGGCGCTGGGCGCATCGCCCCGCGCGGCAAAGCCATCCCAGCGCCAGAGATCGCCCTCGCGGCTCACAAGGCGTTGACCGGGCTGGAGTTGCGCTTGAAGCTTCTCGCCCTCGTCGCGCGCACAGATGCCAATCTGGCGCAGGCGCAGATGCAGGGGCGCAGGGGCCTTCACCATGGACATGAGCGGCTTCACGCCTGCCGGCAGGCTGGGCTCGCCATCCAGCGCGCGCTGGCCCCAATGGCGCGGGGCACCCCATTCGATCGCCGCATCGAGATCCTCGCCGAGGGCGGCCGCAAGAGCCGTCTCGTAGCCCGGCTCGACCACGATCTGGTCGATGGCCGGCGTCCAGAGGCCAGGCTCGGTCGCATCGACGAGCTTGCGGATCATGCGGGCCTCGGTTTCGAGGCGCTGGAGCAGGCGCTCGGCCTCCGCGAGCTTCGGGCGGGCTCCCTGCTCGGCATCGCGCGCAATGCGGGCATTGGCCTCGGCCTCATCCGAGCGGGTGGAGGCTGCCGCAAGTCCCGCTCCGAGACGATCGAGCTCGGCTTGCATGCGTGTGTAATCCGCGAGCACAGAGGAACCCTGCAGGAGGGCGGCCAGCGCGCGCTCGGCCTCCCCGGCCTGGGCGGCAAGGCGCGCCGCGCGGGTGGTCGCGGCCTGAAGCCGCTGGTCGGCCGCGCGCTCGGCGGCCTCCGCTTCGGCCCGTGCGATGGTGAGCGCGCGAAGCTTCTGCTCTTCCGCGTTTCGCAGGGCCTCGGCCTGCTGGCGGGCATCCGTGAGGGATTTTTCTTCAGCCACGAGCTTTGTTCGCTCTGACTCTTGCATTAAAGCCTCTGCAGCCAGCCCCGCCTGCGCGCTTTCCGCATCGCCCAGCAGACGCCCTGCGGCTTCGTGATCTCGATCGAGTTCGGCACGGCGGCTCGTGATTTCCTCAAGACGCTGTTCGATGCGCGCGATTTCACCATCGAGCGTTTCGCGTCTCACGAGGAGGGCTTGCAACGCCTGGAACCGCTCGGCGGTGAC
>JADCCH010000157.1 GCA_020252865.1 Methylobacterium sp. | reverse complement strand
GATCGGCATTCCCATCCTCTACATCTCCCATGCGCGCGAGGAGGTGCGGCGGCTGGCGGATGAGGTCGCGCTGATCGAGCGTGGGCAGCTCACCGCCTTCGGACCCGTAACGACCTTGCTGCCGCGCCTGCCGGAGAGCGAGACATGACGGACCAAGCTGCTCCGGCCGGACGGCTCTCGCTGCGAATCGATTTCCCCAATGGCGAGCGATTGGGGCCCGGCAAGGTGCGGCTTCTGGAGGAGATCGCGCGTCTCGGCTCGATTTCGGCGGCCGGGCGCAGCATGGGCATGTCCTATCGCCGGGCCTGGCTGCTGGTGGATGCGCTGAACGGCATGTTCGAGGCGCCGCTGGTCGGCTCGCATCAGGGTGGCTCGGGCGGCGGCGGCGCGGCACTCACGCCCCGCGGCACAGAGGTCGTGCGGCTCTACCGGAGCATCGAGGCAAAGGCACAGGCTGAGGCGCGCGAAGCGCTCTCATGCCTGGCAGGCTATGTGAACGATACGGGGAAAATCCCGGTCGTTCTGGAAACTTCCCAACTGAAACAGTCGTTTCCATGAAATTGGTGGGAGAAGTAGGACTCGAAACACCACAGGATTTTGCTTCGCTAAAGCCGTCAACGAACAAATCGTAGGTGGGCTGAGATTGAAACGAATGGTGGGAGAAGTGGGACTCGAACCACCACAGGATTTTGCTTCGCTAAAGCCGTCAACGAACAAATCGTAGGTGGGCTGAGATTGAAACGAATGGTGGGAGAAGTAGGACTCGAACCTACGAAGGCTTAGCCAGCGGATTTACAGTCCGCCCCCTTTGCCGCTCGGGACATTCTCCCACGCGCGCCGGCGAGCCGGTGCGAGAGACCGGCCTTATGGGCAAGGGTTGGGCCCATGTCAACCTGGAAAGCCGCCCGGAAACCGCATCCTGCCAAAGGTTGGCGGCCCGAGACGATTGCGGCTCGCATGGCGCCGCGAACTGCCCTATGAACCGGGCATGGCCCATGACAGCAAACGTCCCTATCACCCGCTTGACCGCCGACCGAAACCGGCTGGCGAGGGCCTGCGCATGGGTGAAAAGCCCGCTTTCAGGGACAAGTCCCGCTTCGCGCCGAAGCCGAAGGCACCGAAGCCCCGGCTGCCGGATGACACCGATGTGCTCTACGGCCTGCATTCGGTGAAGGAGGCCTTCGCCAATCCGCGCCGCCGCTTCCGTCGCATCCTCGCGACCGAGAACGCGGTGCAGCGCCTCACGGAAGATGGCGTGATCCTGCCCCTTGCCCCTGAACTCGTGAAACCGGAGGCCATCGGCAAGCTGCTGACGCCGGATGCAGTGCATCAGGGCCTTTACGTGGAGGCCGAGCGCCTGCCGCTGCTGCCGCTGGGCAAGCTCCCGCGCGATCGCATCATCCTCGCGCTCGACCAGGTGACCGATCCGCATAATGTTGGCGCGATCCTGCGTTCGGCTGCCGCCTTCGATGTCGGCGGGCTGATCGTCACGCATCGCCACAGCCCTGAAATCACGGGCGTGCTCGCCAAGGCCGCCTCGGGCGCGCTGGAGCATGTGCCGATGGCCGGGGTGCAGAACCTCGCCCGCGCGCTCACCACGCTGAAGGATGAGGGCTTTTCGGTCATCGGCCTTGATTCCGAAGCGCCGGAGAAAATGGGCGATCTTGCGCTGAAGCTGCCGCTGGTGCTGGTTCTCGGGGCGGAAGGTCGCGGGCTTCGGCCCTCCACGCGCGAACTCTGCAGCCATCTCGCGCGGCTGGAGCTTCCCGGCGCGATCAGGAGCCTGAATGTGTCGAACGCGGCGGCCATCAGCCTCTACGCGGTGCAGCAGGCCATCACCCGCTCCTGAAACAGGAAGGCCCCGCCCCGGCAAACCGGAGCGGAGCCCAGGGAGAGGCCCAGGGAGAGGCGATGCGGATGGGTATCCGCATCGCCGGGAGCCCGATTTACCGGCCGTAATTATAGGTTTCGATGTCGCGATCCTTGGTTTCCGGCACCAGCAGGATGCCGATCACGAAGGTCATCAGCGCGAAGCCGATCGGATACCACAGGCCGAAATAGATATCGCCCGTGGAGGCTACCATGGCGAAGGAGGTCGCCGGCAGCAATCCGCCGAACCAGCCATTGCCGATATGATAGGGCAGGCTCATCGCCGTGTAGCGGATGCGGGTGGGGAAGAACTCCACCAGGGCCGCCGCGATCGGGCCATAGACCGCCGTCACATAGAGCACCAGGATCGTCAGGATCGCGATGATCGTCAGCGCCTGCGCATTGCCGAGCGCCGCGAAGAAGCCCGAGACCTTCACCTTCGCCGCATCATCCGCCTTCGGGTAACCCGCCGCGATCGAGGCAGCCGTGATGTTCTTGGTGAAATCTGCAAGGCCGGCGCCATAGTCCACCTCCGTGCCGTTCACCGTCACCTTCAGCGGCGCGCCGGAGGCGGCGGGTGTGTAGGTGTACTTGATGGCCTGCGAGGAGAGCACGCGGCGGGCGATATCGCAGGGCTCCGAGAACTGGCGGATGCCCACCGGATCAAAAAGCGAGCCGCATTTCGAGGCATCGGCCGACACCTCGACCTTCACGGTCTCGAGCGCCTTGGCATAGGTCGGATTCGCCGTTTCCGCCATCATCTTGAAGAGCGGGAAGTAGGTGAGCGCCGCGATCAGGCAGCCGCCGAGGATGATCGGCTTGCGGCCGATCTTGTCCGAGAGCGAGCCGAAGAGGACGAAGCCACCGGTGCCGATGATCAGCGACCAGGCGATGAGCACATTCGCCGTGAGCAGATCCACCTTCAGGATCGCCTGCAGGAAGAACAGCGCGTAGAACTGACCCGTATACCACACCACCGCCTGGCCGATGACGAGGCCGGTCAGCGCGATGATCACGATCTTCAGGTTGCGCCACTGGCCGAAGGCTTCCGAAAGCGGCGCCTTCGATTGCGTGCCCTCTGCCTTCATCTTCTGGAAGGCCGGGCTCTCATGCATCTGCAGGCGGATCCAGACCGAGATCGCGAGCAGGAAGATCGAGCCGAGGAAGGGGATACGCCAGCCACCCTGCAGGCCGAAGAAGAGCGGGAAGTCATCCGCGAAGGCCTTCTCGCCCATCCAGATGCGCAGGCCGACGATCACGAAGAGCGAGAGCAGCAGGCCGAGCGTGGCCGTCGTCTGGATCCATGAGGTGTAGAAGCCGCGCCGGCCCACCGGCGCATGCTCGGCCACATAGACCGCCGCGCCGCCATATTCGCCGCCGAGCGCCAGCCCCTGCGCCATGCGCAGCGCGATGAGGATGACCGGGGCCACCCAGCCGATCGTGTTGTAATCCGGCAGCAGACCCACGAAGAAGGTCGAAAGGCCCATGATCAGGATGGTCATCAGGAAGGTCTGCTTGCGCCCGATCAGGTCGCCGAGGCGCCCGAAGACCAGCGCGCCGAACGGCCGCACGAGGAAGCCCGCCGCGAAGGCGAGCAGCGCGAAGATCGAGCGCGTATTGACATCGAAGGCCGAAAAGAATTTCGCGCCGATCATCGCCGCGAGCGAACCGTAGAGGTAGAAATCATACCATTCGAAAACGGTGCCGAGCGAGGAAGCGAGAATGACCTTCTTCTCTTCCCGGGTCATCGGCCTCGGGGCTGCGCGCCCCCCGGCTGCCATGCTTGCGTTGGACATGATGTCCTCCCTTGTTGGTTCGAAACCGGCCAAGCCAATGGAGGGCAGCAAATGGCCACAGGCTTCCTGCCGTTGCCACGGATGATTTCCGCGGGAACGTTGGGTCGTCAGGGACATTGCAGGACCGCCGCGAACGGCGCCCCTCCCTTTTCCTGGTCTTGGTTCGTTGCGACAGAACCGGTCGGGCAATCATGCCGGGACGGGTTCCGTATGGTGCAGGGTTACGCCTCGACAACCGGTAACCCTAGCTGACAGATGGGCTTAGCCCAATGGGTTTAGGCGGAAGGTCTTAGAAGCGGTGCACAATATGTTTTGGTGGATTGCGCATGCCACGCAAATCGGAGATAGAGCGCAAAATGCCAGTGCAGCGCATCGACCCTGCAGCGTTCCTGCGCTCGGAGGGTCTGGTGGCGAGAAGATGGGTCGGATCATGCGCTAAAGCAGCGTGCGGTCCGGGCAAGTACCGAATAGGCACCGAGGATCGGTGCTCCAGGGGCCGGATTAGCTCAGCGGTAGAGCAGCGGTTTTGTAAACCGAAGGTCGGGGGTTCAATCCCCTCATCCGGCACCACACTCTAGTGCTACAGAAGTGGCTCGGTTTTTTTGAACAGTTTCCGTGCCGCCGCTAAGTGGTTTCGCCCTTGGGTTACGCCGCCGCCGGGATT
>JADCCH010000156.1 GCA_020252865.1 Methylobacterium sp. | reverse complement strand
GCCCCCATCCGGCCCCTGATGCTCGGCTCCCCCGGAAACGAAAATCTCGGCATGGCCCACGAGCCCCGCCAGCGCGCCGGCCACGAAAGCGCGGGCATGGCGGGTGGCGGAAATGTCGGAATCGTCGAGCATGGTATGGCGGAAACCGCGCAGGGCACCCGTGGTGGAAGGCTCGGCCTTGGCGAGCAGGGCCACGAGCAGCGCGCGTTCTGCCGGCTCAAGCTGGCCCCGCGCCGCCAGGCCAAGGCGCTGAAGGGCGGCGCGCACCGGCTCGACGTCGATCGCATCGGCCATCACGGCATGGTCGATCGCCAGCGGCCCGGCCCATTCCTCGGACATGCCGAGCACAACAATTTCATGGTCCATCAATTCGATGCCGGCGGAGGTGGAGGCGCGGCCGGAATAGAGCGTCACATCCTTCGCGATCACCGCATCGGAGAGCGCGGAGCCCGGGATTTCCCCTAGCGCGAGGCCCACGCCGAGTGCCGAAGCACCGCGCGAAAAGCCCATGGATTTCAATGTGTCGCGGATCGCCACATTCGCCCCGCGCGATGCGGCCTCGGCCACGCGCCGCGCGGTCATCAGCGGACATTTGATCTGCACGAAATGGACCTGATCGGGGCTCCTGATGCCCGCATCGGCCATGGCCGCGCGCACCCCTTCCGCGACCGCTTCGACCTGCGCCATGCGGCCGAGTTCCTCCGGGCGGATCTCGCGCGTGCGGGCCCGGCCCATGGCGAGGGCGGAACGCGCGGGCTCGGTCACGCTGCGCCGCTCGAGCACCAGCCAATGCGGGGCAAGCGCGCCTTCCGTGCCGCCGGACATGACACAGCACACGGCTTCCGCCTGATCCGCAGGCAGGTGGCGCTTCAGCTCGAGTTGCAGCGATTGCACCGCGAAGGCGCGGGTGAAATCATTCACGCAGCCATTGCCCTCGGTCTTCCCCAGGATCGCGACAATGCCTTCGGGCCGGATTTCCCCGGCGGAAATGGCCCCGGCGAGACCCGAGACATCATCCGGGCCCGCAGCGGAAATGCGATGGAGAAAGGCACGGCGCGCCATGCCAAGCCCTCAGCAGCAGCCGAGGCGGTCGCGATACCACCCGGCGAGCGCGGCGTCGAAAGCGGGCCAGGCGCGAAGAAAATCCGCGCGTTCCGGCATCTGCGCACGATAACGGGCGCGCATTTCGTTTTCCAGAGCCGGAAGATCGACACCAAGGACCCTGCCCCCTTCGACAATCACCTTTCCATCCGCGATGACGCGAGCAACATGCGCAAGGCTGGCCCGCGCGAAGAGATAATCGACAGGCTCCACCGGCAGCATGGCATCGCGGTCGAGGGTCGCGAGGTCGATTTCCACGCAATCCGCGATCCCGCCCGGAGCGAGGCTTGCCTGATCCGCCGCGCCATTGGCGAAACGGCCGTTGCGCGTGGCGTTCAGCAGGTAATCCTCGCGGGAGACGTTGCAATCATAGCCCCAGCCGCCATGCAGGAACTGCCCGAGGCGGATTTCCCGCAGCATGTCGTCATCCTCATCGAAGGCCGCGCCATCGAGCCCGATGGCGATGCGGCAACCCATCCGGATCGCCCGGCCGATCGGCGCGATGCCGGATTTGAGATGCAGGTTCGAGGAGGCATTCGTGGCGATCACCGTGCCCGCTTCCGCGATCAGCGCGAGGTCGTCGTCATTGGCCCAGACCGCATGGGCAAGCGTCAGGCGATCCGTCAGCAGGCCGATTTCCTTGAGGTAGCGCGCGGCACCCTGCGGGCAGTTCTGGTCGGCCCAGGCGCGCTGATACCTTGTCTCGAGGAAATGCATGTGCACGCGGCGGCCCGTGCGCGCGGAGGCCTCGGCGATGCCCTCCAGCATGGCGCGCGAGCACCATTGCATGCCATTCGGGCCATATTGCACCGAAAAGCGCGGATTTTCAGCGGCTTCCGCCACCGCATCCGCGAGCGCGATCTGCTCGCGCCAGGGCATCAGGGGTGCGCCGAAAATGCCCTCGACGGTCTTGCGCGCCTCAGCCGGCATGCTCGCGAGCGCGGGCGTGGCATCGCCATAGGCGATCGGGTTCATGTCGCGCATGGCCACGGCAAAGGCGACCTGCACGCCGACATCGCGGGCCGCGCGGGCGATCTCGCGTGCTTCATCCGGCAAGGGCATCGGGCCCTGCGCGCGGGTGTAATGCGCCATGATCGAGGTGCAGCCGGAGCGGGCGGCACGCGCAAACGGCGCGGCTGAAGCGACATAGGGGTCCTGGCGTGTCATCGCCGCAAGGCGCAGCAGCCAACTCTCGAGCGGCTTGCCCGCAGCCCCGAAGGAAGTGGGCGAGAGCGGTCGGGCATGGTCATGGGCATTGGCGAAACCGGGGAGGATCAGCCGGTCCTTCCGCTTTGCATCGGCTCCCGCCGAAGCGATGCGCCCGTCCGCGAGCGCAAGCCGCGCAGGTTGGCTCGCACCATCCGAGCGGAGCATCAGGCCGTCGAGAACGAGGGACATGGCGGGAAATCCGGTTCGGACCACGAAAAGGCCCCGCTACGCGAGCGGGGCGAAGGTTCAGGCGGAAGGCCTCAGTTCGTGAAGACCTTCACGGCGCGCTCGCTCCTGGGCGGCAGGAAGGAGCGGTTGAACACCGCGCTGGCCGCCGGAAGCGCCGTCAGGCCATAGGCCTCGCCCACCATGGAGATGGCGCGGGCCATGCGGTCGTCCTTCACATCGCCGAAACCGATTTCCGCTGCTTCCTTCGTGAGCATCAACTCCCTGAAGGCGAAGATCAGGCGGCGCTTTTCCACGTCGCGATTCAGCAGCGGCTCCCGCTTCATCAGCGCGTCGATGGCGGCATCGGGGTTGGCGACAGCGTCCATCAGCGCCCTGTTCACGGCCTTGACGAGGCCGCGCACGGCTTCCGGATTCTCCCTCAGCATCTTCTGGGAGACCATCACGCCGTTCGAATACACGTCGACGCCGTAATCCCCGAAGGTCATCCAGCGGAAATCCTTGTCCGGATCGAGTTTCATGCCCACGAAGTTCATGTAGCTCGTGGCGGTGAAGATCAGCGAGCCCTGCACCTGGTCCTGCACCAGCATCTGCTCCTGAAGGTTGGGCGCCATGTTGAGGATCTCGATCTTGCCGGTATCCACGCCGTTGACCTTCGCGAAGACCGGGAAAAGGCGCGTGGTGGCCGAACCGGTCGGCCCACCGAGCTTCTTGCCCTCGAGATCCTTCGGGGTCTTGATCGGGCTGCCGGCCTTGAGAACGATGCCGAAGGGCGGCTGGTTGTAGATCATGTAGACCATCACCGGCGCATCGGCCGGCTTGGCCGAGGCATTCTGGATGATGGCGTTGATGTCGCCGAAACCGGCATCATAGGCGCCGCTCATGATGCGGCTGACGGTGGCGGCGGAGCCCTCGCCCTGATCGACGGTCACGTCGAGCTTCTCGGCGGCGAAGTAGCCCTTGTCGATCGCGAGGTAATACCAGGAATGCATCGCCTGATATTTCCAGTCGAGCGTGAAGCGGATCTTGGTCGGCGCCTGGGCAAACGCGCTGCCGGCCGTGGCCGCGAGCGCGATGCCTGCAAGGGCGGAAGTGACATGACGGCGGTTGAACATGCTTGAACTCTCCCTGCATGGGCCAGGATCGGCCCGGTTCGCTCGTTTTGGGAAACTCCCCCGGCTTCCCCTTGGCCTGCGCTCTTCAGCCCATGGCAAAGTCCTGCTTGCGCATCGCCCAGCCGGCGACCCGGCGCTCGATGAGCGAGAAGATGACGTAGAGCGTGACACCCAGCCCCGCGAGCAGGAACAGCCCGGCGAAGACCAGCGGCACGTTGAAGTTGGAGGAGGCGATCATCATCAGGTTGCCGATGCCGCGGTTCGAGGCGACCGTTTCGCTGAGCACCGTGCCGACGAAGGCGAGCGTGATGGCAACCTTCAGGGATGCGAAGAAATAGGGCATCGCGCGCGGCAGGCTGACATTCCAGAGGATGTCGAATTTCTTCGCCCCCAGCGCTTTCAGCACATCCTCGAGTTCGGGCTCGGTGGTGGCGAGGCCCGTCGCGACATTGACGACG
>JADCCH010000155.1 GCA_020252865.1 Methylobacterium sp. | reverse complement strand
CGTCAGCGCGCCGGCGAGCCGCTGGAAACGCGCCGGCGATTCGACATTCTGCAGGCCAACCTCGATGGCCGCAACCGGGATGCCCTCGCCGAAGACCCGTCGCAGGGCGGCAATCGCAGTGGCGGCATTGCCATGCTGGTGGCGACCCAGCAGGCGCGGCAGCGGCAGATCGAGCAGCGCATCCTGATCCTGATAGATGAGCCGGCCATTCTCCTCGAAGGCCTGGAAATCCTGCCCGCCGACCACCGCCTCGACGTGGAGCCTTGAAGCGACCTCGAGGCAGACCTGCACCGCACGCTCATCCTGCTGCGCGATGACCAGCGGCCGGCCGCTTTTGATGATCCCCGCCTTCTCGAAGGCGATCTTTTCCAACGTATCGCCCAGGAATTCGCGATGATCCATGGAGATCGGCGTGATGACGCTGACTGCCGGTTTCGCAATCACGTTCGTGGAGTCGAACCTTCCGCCGAGGCCCACTTCCAGCAGCAAGGCATCGGCCGGTGTGCGGGCGAAGAGATCGAAGCCCACAGCGGTGGTGATCTCGAAGAAGGTGATGGGCTCGCCCGCATTCGCGGCTTCCACGCGCTCGAACGCACCCACCAGTTCCGCCTCGCTCACCAGAGTGCCGGCGAGGCGGATGCGCTCATGGAAGCGCACGAGATGCGGGGATGTATAGACGTGCACGCGCTTGCCCGCCGCCTCCAGCATGGCGCGCAGGAAGGCGATGGTGGAGCCCTTGCCGTTGGTGCCCGCCACATGGAACACCGGCGGCAGGCGCGCCTCGGGGTTGCCGAGTTTCGCGAGCAGCCGCTCGGTGCGCCCGAGGCTGAGATCGATCAGCTTCGGGTGCAGGGCAAGAAAGCGTTCGAGATAGGCTTCCGATGTGCGCATCAGGCCCTCGAAAACCGGGTAGGAAGAATTTTTAAGCGAAGCATGTCCCTGCGAAGGCGGGGATGGGAACCGGTTCGCGGCAAGAAAATGCGACAAACGAAAAAAGTCCTAGGAATCACGCCGCTTCGCGCTTCATCAGCAGGCGGCAGAGTCGCGATATGGTGGGGCGGATTTCCTTGCGATGAAGCACCATATCCACCATGCCATGGTCGCGCAGATATTCCGCGCGCTGGAAACCCTCGGGAAGCTTCTCGCGGATGGTCTGCTCGATCACGCGCGCGCCGGCAAAGCCGATCAGCGCGCCGGGCTCCGCGATATGCACGTCGCCGAGCATGGCGTAGGAAGCGGTCACGCCGCCCGTCGTGGGGTTCGTGAGCACCACGATATAGGGCAGGCCGGCCGCGCGCAGGCGGCGCAGGGCCACGGTGGTGCGGGGCAATTGCATCAGCGAGAGAATGCCCTCCTGCATGCGGGCGCCGCCGGAAGCCACGAACAACACCAGAGGCGTGGAACGCGCCAAGGCGGTTTCGAACGCGAGAATGATGCCCTCGCCGGCCGCCATGCCGAGCGAACCGCCCATGAAGGCGAAATCCTGCACGGCGATGGTCATCGGCAGGTGATCGAGCGCGCCGGTGGCGACGGTGACGGAATCCTGCAGGGCGGTCTTTGCCTTCGCATCCTTCAGGCGATCGGTGTAGCGCTTCTCGTCCTTGAATTTCAGCGGATCGAGCGGAACCTCGGGCAGCGGCACGAGGTCATAAATCCCGCCATCGAACATATGCGCGAGGCGCTCCTTCGTGCCCATGCGCAGGTGATGCTCGGAGCCGGGGATCACCATCAGGTTGTCCTCGACCTCCTTGTGGAAGACGAGCTGGCCCGATTCCGGGCACTTGATCCAGAGGTTCTCCGGCCCCTCGCGCCTGAGCAGTGAGCGGATCTTCGGCCGGACGAGGTTGGTGATCCAGTTCATGGGAAACCCTTTATTCCGCCGCCCGCCTGGCGACCGCATGCACCGCGCGCGACAGGCTCGAAACGAGGTCCGTGACAGCCGAAACGGTCTTTTCCGTGGCCTTGCCTTCGGCATCGAGCGAGGTGCGGATGGCTTCCACCAGCGCCGAGCCCACGACCACGCCATCAGCGCCCTCTGCGATGGCGGAAGCATGTTCCGGCGCCTTCACGCCGAAACCCACCGCGACCGGCAAATTCGTATGCCGCTTGATGCGCGCGACGGCACCCGCAACGCGCGAGAAATCCGGCGTCGCCGTGCCCGTGATGCCGGTGATCGAGACATAATAGACAAAGCCCGAAGTGTTCGCGAGCACCGCCGGCAGGCGCTTGTCATCGGTGGTGGGCGTGGCAAGGCGGATGAAATTCAGCCCCGCCTTGATCGCCGGCAGGCAGAGTTCGGCATCCTCCTCGGGCGGCAAATCCACCACGATCAGCCCATCGACGCCGGCTTCCTTCGCGTCGGCCAGGAATTTCTCGACGCCATAGACATAGATCGGGTTGTAATAGCCCATCAGCACGATCGGCGTCTCTGCGTTCGTCTTGCGAAACTCCGCCACCATCGCCAGCGTGCCCTTCAGGCTCATGCCGGCTTTCAGCGCCCGCATCGACGACCATTGGATCGCCGGACCATCGGCCATGGGATCGGAGAACGGCATGCCGAGTTCGATGACATCGGCCCCGGCTGCCGGCAGGGCTTTCAGGATCGCGAGGCCGGTCGCGGGGTCCGGGTCGCCGGCCGTGATGAAGGTCACGAGCGAGGCGCGGCCCTGGGCGGCATTCTGGGCGAAACGGGCGGGGATGCGTGTCATTCTCACATCCCCCCGAGGTGTTCGGCGACGGTGAAGATGTCCTTGTCGCCACGGCCGCAGAGATTCATCACCATCAGGTGGTCTTTCGGCAGCTTCGGCGCGAGTTCGATAACCTTCGCCAGTGCATGCGCCGGTTCAAGTGCAGGGATGATGCCTTCCAGCTTCGAGCAGAGCTGGAACGCCGCGAGCGCCTCGTCATCAGTGGCGGATATATACTGCACACGCTTGATGTCGTGCAGGTAGGAATGCTCCGGCCCGATGCCTGGATAATCGAGCCCGGCCGAGATCGAATGCGCGTCCTTGATCTGCCCATCCTCATCCATCAGCAGGTAGGTGCGGTTGCCATGGAGCACGCCCGGCCGCCCGCCCGTGAGCGAAGCCGCATGCAGGCCGGATGACAGGCCATGGCCCGCCGCTTCCACTCCGTAGATCGCGACCGACGGATCATCGAGGAAGGGGTGGAACAGGCCGATGGCGTTCGAGCCGCCGCCGATCGCCGCGATGAGGCTGTCCGGGAGGCGGCCTTCGGCCTCTTGCATCTGCTGCTTCGTCTCGTTGCCGATCACGCATTGGAAGTCGCGCACCATCATCGGGTAGGGATGCGGACCCGCCGCCGTACCGATGCAGTAGAACGTGTTGTCAACATTGGTCACCCAATCGCGGAGCGCCTCGTTCATCGCGTCTTTCAGCGTTTTCGTGCCGGATTGCACGGGGATGACTTCCGCACCGAGCATCTTCATGCGGAAGACATTGGGCTTCCGCCTCTCCACATCCACCGCACCCATGTAAACGATGCATTCGAGACCATAGCGCGCGCAGAGCGTGGCAGTTGCAACTCCGTGCTGGCCAGCGCCGGTTTCCGCGATGATGCGCTTCGTGCCCATGCGACGCGCGAGAAGGATCTGCCCCAGAACATTGTTCACCTTGTGCGCGCCGGTATGGTTGAGTTCGTCGCGCTTGAAATAGATCTTCGCGCCGCCCGACAGCCCCGAGGCCGTTGCAACCTCGCGAAGATGCTCGGTCATGCGCTCGGCGAAATAAAGCGGGGAGGGCCGGCCCACATAGTGGGTCAGCATGTGCTTCATTTCAGCTGCGAAAGCGGGGTCGTTCTTCGCATCCTCATAGGCCTTTTGCAGATCGAGGATGAGCGGCATCAGCGTTTCCGCCACGAAGCGCCCGCCGAACAGGCCGAAGCGGCCGTTCTCATCCGGGCCGGAGCGGAAGGAATTCGGCCGTTCCTGAAGGGTCATTGCGTTACTCCGTTACGCCGAGTCCGCCTCGCGAACCGCGGCGATGAAGGCTCTGATCTTGCCGAGGTCCTTTACGCCCGGTGCGCTCTCGACGCCAGAGGAGACATCGACGCCGAGAAGCTTCAACCCCATGCCCCGGATGGTGCGGATCGCCGCACCCACATTCTCCGGCGTGAGCCCGCCCGAGACCATGAAAGGCAAATCGGGGGAAAGCGCGGAGAGGATCGACCAATCGAAGACCTTGCCATGCCCGCCGGGATAGGCGGCATCCTTTGGCGGTTTCGCATCGAGCAGGATGCGATCCGAAACCCGCGCATAGGCGGACACGCTCGGAAGGTCAGCGGCCTCCGCTACGCCTACGACTTTCATGACGGGAAGGCCGTAAACCGCCCGCACATCGCGGATGCACTCGTAACTCTCCTGCCCGTGGAACTGCCAGAGGTCGGGCGAGACGGTGGTGAGAAGCTCGGAGAGCATTGCATCGTCAGGATCGACCGCGAGCGCCACGATGGCCGAGCGGCCGCGCGCGAGCATGGCCAGCATCGCGGCGCGCTCCGACGGCACGTAGCGCGGGCTTCTGGGGTGGAAATTCAGGCCCAGCATATCCGCGCCGGCTTCCACAGCGCAGGTCACGCTTTCTTCGGTCTTCAGCCCGCAGATCTTGACGAGAAGGCTCATGCGGCAACTCCCGAGGCTTGCGCGACCAACGCCGCCGCCGCGAGATCGAAGATCGCGCTTCCCGTGGACTTGTAGAAGGTGATGTCGCCGGGCTGGCGGGAGAAAGCAAAGCCCCGCGCGAGATCGAAGAGATCGGCCTCGATCCGGGCTTCCGCGATCAGCCCCAAGCGGATCGGCTGCACGAAATCGCCGCCCTCCTTCAGCACGCTCGCGCGCACATCGGCGAAGAGGCGGGCGCGGGTCACGGCTTCATCATCCGTCTCACGCATGGAAGCCGAGAAGGCGCCGACGCAATCGAGATGCGCGCCCGGCTTCAGCCAGGCGCCGCGCACCAGCGGGATGGTGGAAAGCGTCGCGGTGGAGATGATGTCCGCCTGCCGCACTGCCGCTTCGAGATCGTCAGCGACCTCGACCGCGATGCCCCGCGCGGAAAGCGCGGCCGCGAGCGCCTCGGCATTGGCCCGCGTCTTGTTCCAGAGGATCGTGCGCGTGATGGGGCGCACCGCGCGATGCGCACGGATGAAGAAGGGCGCCAGCGCGCCGGCCCCCACCATCAGATGCACGCTCGCATCCGGCTTCGCGAGGAAGCGCGCGGCCAAGGCCGAGGCGGCTGCAGTTCTCCAGAGTGTGAGGCGCGTGCCGTCGATCACGGCGAGGGGTGCCCCGGTATCGCCATGCATCAGCACATAGGTGCCCATCACCGAGGGCAGGCCGCGCAGGGAGTTTCCCGGAAAGACATTGACGATCTTCACGCCGAGGAAGCCGCCGGCGTTCCTGTGCCAGGCCGGCATGATGAGATGCGTCGCATCGCCATCGGCGCGCGGTACCGCGTGGTGATGCCGCACGGGCAGGGTGATTTCAGCGCGCAGGGCATCCTCGATCGCCGCGATGAGATCGGGGAAATCGAGCGCCGCATCCACGCCCTCGCGATCGATGACGCGCATGGCAGACGCTTACTTCTGGCTGAGGAGCGCCGGGGCTGTCACCGGCAGGGCCGCGCGCAGTTCGCTGCGTTCAGCCACAAGTTTCTCGCATTCGCGCTTGTAACTGCGGGCCGCGCGGCGATGCTTGCCCTGCGCGAGCCAGGCGGCGGAATAACCCAGCACGATGCCGATACACAGCACGACGAAGGCAAGCACGAAGAGCGGCAGCGTGATGCTCGCGGCATCCGTCCCGCGCGAGAAAGGGTCGAACACGAAGGTCACGATCTGCCGGTTCGCCAGCGCGAGGAGCACGAGCACCAGCGCGATCGGCGCAAGCAGCAGGAGCTTCAGATAGCGCATCATGCCAATGGGGCCCCCGGCTTCAGGCCTTTGCCTTCGCCTTGGCCTTGCCCTTCACGGGCTTCACGTTCAGCCGCTCGCGGATTTCCTTGCCGGCCTTGAAATAGGGCACGCGCTTCTCGTCAACGTCGACCTTCGCGCCGGTGCGGGGATTGCGGCCGAGGCGCGCATCGCGTTCCTTGGTCGAGAACGTGCCGAAACCGCGCAATTCCACGCGATCGCCACGCGACAGCGCGGTTGTGATCTCATCCAGGATGGCGTTGACCAGAATTTCGATGTCGCGCTGGTAGAGATGTGGATTCATTTCCGCCATCTTCAGAACGAGTTCGGACTTGATCATGTTCCCCGCCTCAAGTGAGAGCATTTTTTCGATCAAGCGGATACCGGTTGATCGAAGAAAATGCAATAAATAACAAAATCATAGAGCGGTCGATCTCATTCATTCAGATCGAATTTCGCTCCCGCCGGCTTCCGCCCGCCGCTCCAAAGCATGAATCCGACGATCCTTTCAACAAGAATAGACCGGAATTGACCTTGCCGAAAGGAGGAAACGCGCGCTGCCGGCCCTGGTTTCCTATTCCGTCGGCATTTGCCAGACTGAAACCAGCCCATCCAGGGCCTTCGGACCCAACAGGCGATAGGCTGCTTCATCCACCACTTCCGGCATCGGCAGGCCCAGCAGGCGGGCGGCCTGATGCAGCGAGCCCAGCGCCGGCAGGCTGCCGCGCTGGCTCTTCGGCTTGTAATCCACCACGCCGAGGTCGCGCGTCACGTTCTTCT
>JADCCH010000154.1 GCA_020252865.1 Methylobacterium sp. | reverse complement strand
TGTGCTCTTCCGATCTAAACGTCATCAGGGAGGATGTCCGCGATGTATGCGCAGGCGCTCAACACAGTCACGGAAATCTCCAAGGACGATCCCGGAAAGCTCGCGGCCTTCCAGGCGCGGATCGATGCCGAGGAGAAGATCGAGCCGAATGACTGGATGCCCGAGGGCTACCGGAAGACGCTTCAGCGGCAGATCTCCCAGCATGCGCATTCGGAAATCGTCGGCATGCTGCCGGAGGGGAACTGGATCACCCGCGCGCCGTCCCTCAAGCGCAAGGCCGCGCTCCTCGCCAAGGTGCAGGATGAGGGCGGCCACGGCCTTTACCTCTATTCCGCCGCCGAAACCTTGGGCGTCTCCCGCGAGGAACTGGTGGACGCCCTTCATGCGGGCCGCGCGAAATATTCCAGCATCTTCAATTATCCTACACCCTCCTGGGCCGATATGGGGATGATCGGCTGGCTGGTGGATGGCGCGGCCATCATGAACCAGATCCCGCTTTGCCGGACCTCGTTCGGTCCTTACGCCCGCGCGATGATCCGCATCTGCAAGGAAGAGAGCTTCCACCAGCGGCAGGGCTACGAGATCGTGATGACGCTGGCCCACGGCACGCCCGCGCAGAAGAAGATGGCACAGGACAGCCTGAACCGCTGGTGGTGGCCCGCGATCATGATGTTCGGCCCGTCTGACAGCGCCTCCCAGCATTCCGACCAGAACATGAAATGGAAGATCAAGCGCTTCTCCAATGATGCGCTTCGCCAGAAATTCATCGATGCCACCGTGCCGCAGGGGCATTTCCTCGGCCTGACCTTCCCGGATCCGGCTCTGAAGTTCAACGAGGCGACCGGCCACTGGGAGCATGGCGAGATCGATTGGTCCGAATTCAACCGCGTCGTGAAGGGCGAGGGGCCCTGCAATCGCGAGCGCATCAAGGCCCGCATCAAGGCGCATGAGGAAGGCACCTGGGTGCGCGAGGCGGCGCTTCGCCACGCCGAGAAGCACGCGGCCCGCAAGGCAGCCGCCAGGATTGCCGCGGAGTAACAACAGCGAAGGCGATGGGGAACAAGTCCATGACCGAGAAGAACATGCCGCTCTGGGAAGTCTTCATCCGCTCCCGCACGGGCCTCAGCCATCGCCATGCCGGTTCGCTGCATGCGCCGGATGCCGAGATGGCGCTTCAGGCCGCGCGCGATGTCTATACGCGCCGGGGCGAGGGGCTTTCGATCTGGGTCGTGCCGTCCGGCGCGATCACCGCGTCTGACCCTTCCGACAAGGAGGCGCTCTTCGAGCCCACGGCCTCGAAGATCTACCGCCATCCCACCTTTTACGAGGTGCCGGACGAAGTGGGGCATATGTGATGGAAACGCCGCTTTTCGCCTATACCCTGCGCCTTGCGGATAACGCGCTGGTCCTGGGCCATCGCCTCGGCGAATGGTGCGGCCACGGGCCGATGCTCGAGGAAGACCTCGCGCTCGCCAATATGGCGCTGGATTGCATCGGGCAGGCGCGCAATTTCTACACCTATGCTGGCGAGATCGAGGGAAAGGGCCGGTCGGAAGACGATCTCGCCTACCTGCGCGATTGCGATGAATTCCGGAACATCCTGCTGGTCGAGCGTCCGCGTGGCGATTTCGCCTTCACCATCCTCCGGCAGTTCCTCTACGCTGCTTTCATGCATCCCTGTTTCGAGCGCCTGAGCGCCTCGAAGGATGAGCGCTTGGCTGCGATTGCGGCCAAGGCCGTGAAGGAGATGGCCTATCACTTGCGCCATTCCGCCGAGTGGGTGATCCGGCTGGGGGACGGCACGGAGGAAAGCGCCGCCCGGCTGCAGGAAGCGCTCGCCGATCTCTGGCCCTTCACCGGCGAGATGTTCGAGGTGGACGAGACCGAGCGCGCGCTGATCGAGGCCGGCGTGGCGGTCGATCCCGCGGACATCCGCCCGCTCTGGCTCGATACGGTGGATCGTGTGTTCGCCGATGCCCTGCTGAACCGGCCGAAGGATGGCTGGATGCAGACGGGTGGCCGGCGCGGCGAGCATTCCGAGCATCTCGGGCATCTGCTGGCCGATCTGCAGTTCATGCAGCGCGCCTATCCCGGCTCGACCTGGTGAATCATGGCCGAGATCGTCCATCTGCGCGAGCCGGTCGATGAACGCCTGACGCTTGCGCGGCAAGCTGCCGCGAGCGTGGTCGATCCGGAAGTGCCGGTGCTCACGATCGAGGATTTGGGCGTTCTGCGCGATGTGCGCCTGGCGGGGGAAGCGGTGGAAGTTGTCATCACGCCCACCTATTCCGGCTGCCCCGCGATGGACCTGATTTCCCTGCAGGTCGATCTCGCGCTCGAAAAGGCGGGGTTCGCGAGCCGCAAGGTCACACTTTCGCTTTCGCCTGCCTGGACGACGGACTGGATGAGCGATGCCGGCAAGGAAAAGCTGCGCGCCTATGGCATCGCGCCGCCGGTTGGGCGCGCGAAAGGCCGGGGCGCGCTGTTCGGGGTGGATGAAATCCCGTGCCCGCATTGCGGTTCGGCGGAAACCGAGCGCGTCTCCGAATTCGGCTCCACCGCCTGCAAGGCCCTTTGGCGCTGCCGCGCCTGCCGCGAACCCTTCGATTATTTCAAGTGCATCTGAGGTGCGCCCATGTCCGCCCCCCGCTTTCACACGCTGACGATCCGCGAACTGCGCCGCGAGACGCCGGATGCCGTCTCCATCGCCTTCGAGGTGCCGAGCGAATTGCAGCAGGCCTTCGCCTTCGAGCAAGGCCAATATCTCACTTTGCGCACAGAGATCGACGGCGAGGAGATCCGCCGCTCCTATTCGATCTGCGCGGGCGAGGATGACGGCGAATTGCGCGTGGCGGTGAAGGAAGTCGCGGGCGGGGCCTTCTCCACCTTCGCCAATCGCGCGCTGCAGCCCGGAGCGGCGCTCGACGTCATGACCCCGATGGGTCGCTTCGGGGCCACGACGCGGCAAGCCGGCGGCGGGCATGCCGTTTTCTTCGCCTGCGGATCGGGCATCACGCCCATCCTCTCGATCATCCGCACGCGCCTCGCGCGCGATCCGGATTCCAGGCTCACGCTCTTCTACGGCAACCGCAACTCCGGCTCGATTCTCTTCCGCGAGGCGCTGGAAGACCTGAAGGATCGCCATCTCGGGCGGCTCGCGGTGCATCACATCCTCAGCCGCGAGGCGCAGGATATCGACCTGCTCAACGGCCGGATGACGCCGGAGAAGATCGCGCTTCTGGTGCGCACGCTGGGGGGCGTCAAGGCGATTGCTGACATCTATCTCTGCGGTCCCGAAGAGATGACCAGGGCCGCCCGCTCCGTGCTGGAGGAGATGGGCGCGGAGCCTTCGCACATCCATGTGGAATTGTTCTCGACCGGTGCTGCTCCGCCGCGCGCGGGTGCTCGCAAGGCGCTGCCCGAGGCCGATAGCGGCGTGTCCCTGACCATCACGCATGACGGCCAGAGCCATAGTCTGATGCTGCACGAGGGCGAGACGGTGCTGGAAGCGGCGGAGCGCGCGGGCCTCGATGTGCCCTATTCCTGCCGGGGCGGCATGTGCTGCACCTGCCGCGCGAAGGTGACGGAGGGCTCCGCCAGCATGGACCTGAATTTCAGCCTCGAGCCCTGGGAGGTCGAGGCCGGCTATGTGCTGACCTGCCAGTGCCGGCCCACGGGCGATGTTCTCGCGGTGGATTACGATCAGGTCTGAAACGGAATGAATTCAGCGGCTTGCGGCGGAAAGGCGAGAGATCGATTCCGGTCCCTCGCATTCTCGTTCCGGTTCCTCGGCTTTTGATTCAAACGCTTTCCAGCGCCAGCGCGATGCCCTGGCCCACGCCGATGCACATGGTGGCGCAGGCGCGCTTGCCGCCGCGATCCTTCAACTCGATCGCCGCCGTGAGCGCGAGCCGCGCGCCGGACATGCCCAGCGGATGGCCGAGCGCAATCGCGCCACCATTCGGGTTGATGTGATCCGCGCTGTCCGGCAGCCCGAGGAGGCGCAAGGATGCGAGGCCCTGCGCGGCGAAGGCCTCGTTGAGTTCGATCACATCGAAAGCAGAGGGCTTGATCCCGAGGCGCGCGCAGAGCTTCTGCGTCGCCGGCGCCGGGCCGATGCCCATGATGCGCGGGGCCACTCCCGCCGTCGCCAGCCCGGTGACGCGGGCCAGCGGCGTGAGGCCGAAGCGCTTCACGGCGGCCCCGCTGGCGATCAGCAGCGCGGCAGCACCGTCATTGACGCCCGAGGCATTGCCGGCGGTCACCGTGCCACCCTTGCGGAAGGGTGTCGCGAGCGCGGCGAGCTTTTCGATCGTCGTCTCGCGCGGATGCTCGTCGCGATCGACGACCACCGGATCGCCCTTTTTCTGGGGAATGGTGAGGGGTGTGATCTCGCGGGCGAGGCGGCCATTCTTCTGGGCGCGGGAGGCGAGCGCCTGCGACCGAAGCGCGAACCTGTCCTGATCCTCGCGGGATACCTTGAACTCCTCGGCCACGTTCTCGGCCGTCTCCGGCATGGAATCGATGCCGTATTGCGCCTTCATCAGGGGGTTCACGAAGCGCCAGCCGATGGTGGTGTCGAACACCTCCGCCGAGCGCTGGAACGCCTCCTGCGCCTTGCCCATCACGAGCGGCGCACGCGTCATGCTCTCGACGCCGCCCGCGATGATGAGTTCGGCCTCGCCCGCCTTGATCGCGCGCGCGGCGATGCCCACCGCATCAAGCCCCGAACCGCAGAGGCGGTTGACGGTCGTGCCCGGTATTTCCACGGGCAAACCGGCGAGAAGCCCGGCCATCCGCGCGACATTGCGGTTGTCCTCGCCCGCCTGGTTGGCCGAACCGAGGATGATTTCATCCACCGCCGCCACCATTTCCGCTGGAAAACGCGCCATCAGTGTGCGGATGACATGGGCAGCCATGTCATCGGCGCGTACGCTCGCGAGCGCTCCGGCATAGCGGCCGATGGGAGTGCGGGTGCCATCAACGAGATAGGCTTCGGGCATGGTTTCGTGTCCTTGCATCAGGATTTGAAGCGGCCAAAGGGCAAGAATTATCCGCCATTGAGCGTCGAAAAGTTACGCTGGCTCGACACCAGTTCCGCGAGGAGCGGCGCGACCTCGAAGCCGCGGCCATCGCGCGCCTCGGTATTCTGCGCCACGGCAAGCACCTGCTTCAGGCCGAGCGCATCGGCATAATGCATGGGCCCACCGCGCCAGTTCGGAAAGCCGTAGCCATTGACGAGCACGAGATCGATATCCGCGGGCCGCGCGGCGATGCCTTCGCCCAGGATTTTCGCGCCTTCATTCACCATCGCGGCGACAACGCGGTTCTGGATTTCCTGCGCGCTGAAGGAACGCTGAGGACGCCCGGTGGCGGCGGCATGCGCGCGCACCATCGCCTCCACGGCCGGATCGGGGACGCGGTGGCCGTTCTCGTAAAGATACCAACCCTTGCCTGCTTTCTGCCCGAAGCGGCCCTGTTCACACAGGCGATCCACCAGCGGCACGTCACGATCGGCGGGGTCGCGTGTGGCGGCGAGGCGCTTCCTGCGCGCCCAGGCGATGTCGAGGCCCGCGAGATCCTGAACCG
Source organism: Methylobacterium sp. (assembly GCA_020252865.1). Taxonomy (GTDB): domain Bacteria; phylum Pseudomonadota; class Alphaproteobacteria; order Rhizobiales; family Beijerinckiaceae; genus Rhabdaerophilum. The sequence goes on along the minus strand of JADCCH010000154.1, from coordinate 1,602 downwards.
CGAAAGGGCCCATGGCGAGGCCGAAGGCTTCCATCGCGGCGTCGATTTCGCGCGGCAGCGCGCCTTCCTCCAGCATGAACTCGCATTGGGCGCGGAATTTCGCGAGGATGCGATTGCCGATGAAACCTTCGCAAACGCCGGAAATCACCGCGATTTTCTTGAGCTTCCGTCCAATGGCCAGAGCGGTGGACAGGGCTTGGAGGCTGGTGCGTCGCGCGCGCACGATTTCGAGCAGCTTCATCACATGCGCGGGCGAGAAGAAATGCAGGCCGAGGAATCGCTCGGGCGCCGGCAGGGCATCCGCCATCGGCTCAAGATCAAGATACGAGGTGTTGGTGGCGACCAGCATGGAGGCGGGCACGAGGTTCGCGAGCTTCTTCATCAGCTCGATCTTCGCGCCCATATCCTCGAAGATCGCCTCGATCACCAGGTCACAGCCCGCGAGCCGGCTCATCTCGGTCGTCGGCGCGAGATTCGAGAGGCGGTTGAGCCGGGTATTCTCGTCGATCCGCCCCGAGCGGATGGCGCGCAGATAGAGCCCGTTCACGCGCTCGAGGCCGGCCTGAAGCGCGGCGTCATCCGCCTCGACCAGCATCACCTTGTAGCCGGCATCGAGGAAGGCAACCGCGATGCCCGAGCCCATCGTGCCTGCCCCGATGATGCCGATCTGGTGCAGATCGCGCGGTGTCACGCTTGCGAGTTCCGGGCGCTTTCCGGCCTCGCGCTCGGCAAGGAAGAGGTGGCGAAGCCCGCGCGACTGCTCGGAATTCATGAGCTCGAAGAAGGCGCGGCGCTCGTTGGGCTGGCCCAGGGAGAAGGGCAGCGTGAGGCTCTGCGAGACAAGTTCGATCGCCCGTTGCGGGGCGATGCGGCCGCGGGCTTCGCGGTTCACTTTCGCAACCATCGCCTGCCAGGCTTCGGGCTCGGCAGCGGGGGTGGAACGCAAGGAGAGGCGCGGTTGCATCTGGCCGATGAGCCCGCGCGCGAGTTCGATCGCCTCGGCGCGCAGGTCCTTCCGGGCGATGGCATCCACGAGGCCGAGGCGCAAAGCCTCTTCCGCGCCGACCATCCGGCCTGTCGCAATGAGATCGAGCGCGGCAACCGGCCCGACGAGGCGCGGCAGGCGCTGCGTGCCGCCCGCGCCGGGCAAGAGGCCGAGCTTCACCTCGGGCAGGCCCACGAAGCCATCCTTCGCGATGATCCGCTTGTGCGCGCCAAGGCCGATTTCGCAGCCGCCGCCGAGCGCCGTGCCATGCCAGGCGACGACGACCGGCTTTCCGCTCTCCTCGATGCGATTGATGAGATCGGGCAGGTGAGGCTCGCGCGGCGGCTTGCCGAATTCGGTAATGTCGCCGCCCGCGGTGAAGGTGCGGCCCGCGCCGCAGATCAGGATCGAAAGCGTCTCGGGCTCGGATTGCGCCCGCTGCACGGCATCGAGCAGGGCACGGCGCACGGCCTGCGAGGTCGCGTTGACGGGCGGGTTGTCGATCTCGAGGACCGCCACCTCACCGTCCCGCCATACCCGCAGAACATCAGGCATCGTCTCTCCTTCGTCCGCATCGCCCGCGGCCGAGACCGCGGTACTCATGACGCCTCGCGATA
>JADCCH010000153.1 GCA_020252865.1 Methylobacterium sp. | reverse complement strand
GGCCGGCCAATATTCCTCATTGTCCATTTTCGGCGCGAGGCCGTAGAGTTCCCGGTGAGCGAAGTCATCAGCCAGATCCAGCGTGGCACGTTGGTCCATATCCAAATCGAAAGCATGCCCGTTGTGACCGAGCCTCGCGTCCATGGTCGTGTTCCTCGAGTTAGGCCCAGCTTCGATCCGAACCTGTTATTGAATTCATATCATCAAAGCCATTCTGGCCTGTCAATGCAAAATCCTGCGCAAATATTGGCCAGAATTGGGGAAACTCAGCTCGTTGCGGCGCAGCAGAGGATCTTGTTGACAGCCTTCTGAATGAAATTCATTTATTTGCGGATCCATTTATTTGTGGATTCTGGAGGAAACCGTGACAGACGATGTGCGAACGCAAAGACGCGGGGCGGCGCTGGAAGTCACGATCCATCGCGAGGAACGGAGGAATGCGCTGAATGAAAGCGTGGCGACCGGCCTGATCTCGGCGCTCGACCGGGCCGAGGCGGATACGGAGATTCGCGCCGTCATTCTCACTGGTGCCGGAACCAGGGCCTTCTGTGCCGGTGGAGATCTCCAGCCTGCTGCTGATGGTTCGCCCTTCACGCTCGATGTCGCCGATCCGCGCCATTATGTCGCGCGGCTGCTGCGCCGGATGGATGGCTGCCGCCTGCCGCTGGTGGCGCGCGTGAACGGTCATGCGCTGGGCGGAGGGCTCGGGCTCGTTTGCGCCTGCGATCTCGTCGTGGCGGATGAGGCGGCGATGCTGGGCACGACCGAGGTTCGTGTCGGCCTCTTTCCAATGATGATCCTGCCTTATCTCATCCGGGTCATGCCGCATCGGCTGATGATGGAATTGTGCCTGACCGGCGAGTTGATCCGGGCGGGGGACGAGATGGCCCGGCCCATCGTCAATTATGCAGTGCCGGCGGCGGAGCTTGATGCAAAGCTCGATTGGTTGATTGATCGGGTGGTCGGAAAATCGCCGACCGGAATCCGGCTCGGCAAGCAGGCGCTGGCTCGGATCCGTGAAATGCCCGCCGATCACGCGCTGGAATACGCGCAGTTCATGCTCGCCACGCTGGCGCGGACGCAGGATTCAAAGGAAGGTTTTGCCGCCTTCATCGAGAAGCGTCCGCCGCACTGGACAGGGCGCTGAACGCATGGTCCCGGCCGAGGCACGCACGATCCGGATTGGCTGCGGAGCCGGCTTCTGGGGTGACAGCCCGGATGGTCCGCGCCAATTGGTCGAGGGCGGTGAAATCGATTATCTCGTGCTCGATTATCTCGCCGAGATCACCATGTCGATTCTGGCGCGGATGCGCGCCAGGGCCCCGGATCAGGGCTATGCGACCGATTTCGTGACGCATGTCATGGCGCCGCTGGCGCGACGGATCGCCGGGAAGGGCATCCGCGTCGTGGCCAATGCCGGGGGGGTCAATCCGCTGGCCTGCCGGGATGCGCTTGCCCGGGCCTGCGAGGCGGCTGGCGTGCCGTTGAAGATCGCGGTGGTGCTGGGCGATGACCTGACCGACCGCGTGACACCCCTCGCAGGAGCCGGCCTGCGCGAAATGTTCACGGGGGCCTCGTTTCCCGCCCGGGTCAGCAGCGCCAATGCCTATCTCGGAGCGTTCCCGATCGCTGCCGCCCTTGCAACCGGCGCGGATGTCGTGATTACCGGGCGATGCGTTGATTCCGCACTGGTTCTCGGGCCGTTGATCCATGAATTCGGCTGGTCTGAAACCGATTTCGACCAACTCTCTGCCGGCAGCCTGGCCGGGCATATTCTTGAATGCGGTGCCCAGGCAACCGGCGGCATCACCACGGACTGGCGCGCGGTCGAGGCGGGCTGGGACGACATGGCGTTCCCGATCGCGGATTGCGCCTCGGATGGATCGTTCATTGTCAGCCGCGCGCCCGGACATGGGGGCCGGGTGACGCCGGAAACGGTCGCGGAGCAGATCGTTTACGAGGTCGGCGACCCCGGTGCCTATCTCCTGCCGGATGTCATCTGTGACTGGCGCGCGGTTCGGCTCGAAGCTGCGGGGCCGGATTTCGTGCGGGTCAGCGGCGCTCGCGGCACGGCGCCGACGGACCAGTACAAGGTGAGCGTGACCTATCCCGATGGCTGGCGGGTTTTCACCACCATGATGATTGTCGGGCCGGAGGCGGCCCTGCGTGCCGAGCGGGTGGGGGAGGCGATTTTCGCCCGCGCCGAGCGGCTGATGACCGCGGCGGGCTTGCCGCCCTTTGCCGAGAAATCGGTCGAGGTTCTTGGCGCCGAAACAAGCTACGGTGCCCGGTCTCGCGCGCGGGATACCCGCGAGGTGGTGCTGAAGCTGGCGGCCCGCCATGCCAACCGCGAGGCGCTGGAGATTTTCGCGCGGGAAGTGTTCCCGGCGGCCTCGGCGATGGCGCAAAGCCTCACCGGCTTTGCCGGTGGCCGGCCCACGCCACAGCCGGTGATCCGGCTGTTTTCTTGCCTGATCGACAAGGATGAACTCACCATTCATATCCGAACGCCGGATGGCAGCGATCAGGTGGTGCCGGTCTCGCGGTTCGGGGCCGCCCCGCCGGTCCATGCCGCGCCGCCCGCGCCAAAAGGGGCACCCTCGGGCGTCAACGCCATGGTCCCGCTGGTCGCATTGGCGCATGGGCGCAGCGGCGACAAGGGCGACATCGCCAATATCGGAATCATGGCCCGAAAACCGGAATTCTGGCCGATCCTTCATGCGGAACTGACCGCTGAGCGGGTGCGGGAAACGCTGGCGCATTATGTACGTGGCGCCGTCGAGCGGTTCGAATGGCCCGGGCTGTTGGGGTTCAACTTCGTGCTGCATGAAGCCCTGGGCGGCGGCGGCATCGCCTCTCTGCGGCATGATCCGCAAGGCAAGGCGCTGGCCCAGGTTCTGATGGATCTGCCGATTGCGGTGCCAGAAGGCTGGTGCGCGCCCGGCGGATTGCTGGCTGGCAGGGCGATTCCGGCCGAGAAGGGGGAGACCATCCCATCATGAACACCCCGGCCTTTTCGAAAGTCCTGATCGCCAATCGCGGCGAGATTGCCTGCCGGGTGATCCGAACGCTGGATGCGATGGGCATCGCTTCGGTGGCCATTCATCATCCGGTGGAAGCTGCGGCCCGGCATGCCCGGATGGCCGGCGAGGCGGTGGTGATCCACGGCGACACCCCGGTTGCTGCCCATCTCGACGGGGCGCAAATCATTGCCGCAGCCAGAGCCACGGGTGCGGAGGCGATCCATCCCGGCTATGGCTTCCTGTCCGAGAATGCCGGATTCGCGCGGGCGGTCATCGAGGCCGGGTTGACTTTCATCGGTCCGGATCACGCCACCATCGCGCTGATGGGCGACAAGATTTCCGCCCGCACCTTCGCCGCCGCGCATGGCGTGCCGGTGGCGCCTTCGGTCTTGCAGACCGCGGATCTCGCGGATTTCACGGCGCGGGCGGGGAAGATCGGTTTTCCGCTGCTGATCAAGGCAGCGGCGGGTGGTGGCGGCAAGGGCATGATCATTGTCCGCCATGCGGATGAGCTTCAGGCCGCGGCAAACCGGGCCGCCAGTGAGGCGCTGCGCTATTTCGGGGATGGCCGGATTTATGCGGAGACTTATGTTGAAGCCCCACGCCATATCGAGGTGCAGGTGCTGGGCGATGGCGAGGGTGGCGTGATCCACCTCCATGAGCGCGAATGCTCGGTGCAGCGCCGCTTCCAGAAGATCATCGAGGAAGCGCCGGCGCCAAACCTTCCGCCGGCCCTGCGCGAGGAGATTTGCACCGCTGCGTTGCGCATTGCCATGGCGGCGCGCTATCGCAATGCCGGCACGGTGGAATTCATCCTGGGCGCGGATGGCCGGTTCTTTTTCCTGGAGATGAATACACGGCTGCAGGTCGAGCATCCGGTGACCGAGATGATCACCGGGATCGATCTCGTCCGGGCACAGATCGAGATTGCGGCCGGAGCCGCTCTGCCGGCGGCGCTGCCGGCCCCGCGCATTTCCGGCCATGCCATCGAATGCCGGATCTGCGCGGAAGACCCGGCCCGGGACTTCCTGCCGGAATCGGGGCGGATCGGCCGGCTCGCCTTCCCGACCGCGCCCTGGCTGCGGTTCGAGCATGGCCTGACCGAGGGGCAGGCGATCACCGCGGATTTCGATCCGATGCTGGCCAAGCTGGTGACGCACGGGCCAGACCGTGAGACGGCGATCAACCGGATGATCGAGGCCTTGAAGCAACTCACCCTGCTCGGGGTGACCACCAATATCGATTATCTGATCCGCGTGCTCGATCACCCTGCTTTCCGGGCCGGAGATCTTCATACCGGCTTTGTCAGCGCGCATGGCGCGGCCCTGGCCTTGCCGCCTCCGGGCCGGCAGGCACGAGACCATGCCGCCATTCTCGCCGCGCTGGGATGCCGGGAATTCGTCGACCTCGTCTTCGCCACGCCGGAACCCTATGCCAGCATGGGCTTGTGGAGGAATTGACGCGATGCCCTTTACGCTCCTCCTGGATGGCGAGCCCTGCGAGATCGAGATCCTGGCCCGGCAGCCGCGGCTTCTGCTGGCGGTCAATGGCCGGACCTATCTGGTCGAGCCCAAGGCTGGCGATGGCATGGTGCGGATCGATGGCGAAACGGTCGCCTTTGCCCGCGCCGAGATCGGCGAGACGCAGTTCTTGCGGATTGCCGGGCGCACCCATGTGGCGGAGCGGGCGGGCCAGGGTGGCGCCGGGGGCGGCGGGGGCAGCGGTGCCAATGCCGTGAAGGCCCCGATGCCGGGCCTCGTCATCCGGGTTCACAAGCAGGCGGGGGAAGCGGTGGCGCGGGGGGAAGCCGTGATCACCATCGAAAGCATGAAGTTGCAGATGGCGCTGGGTGCGCCGCGGGATGGCGTGATCGCCACGCTGCTGGCGGAGGAGGGCGGCAGCTTCGACAAGGATGCCGTGCTGGCGCTGCTGGTCAGCCTCGAGGGGGAATGACGATGGATCGCCTGCAATCGACGATCAGCGTTTCCAGCGAGGCCTTCCGCCGGCATGATGCCCATAACCGAAGACTGGTGGTGGAATTGCGCGCCAGGCAGGAAGCGGCGCGGCATCAGCGCCCGGCGCGCGATCTCGAGCGGCTGGCGCGGCAGAAGAAGATGCCGGCGCGGCAGCGGATCGAAAAGCTGCTCGATCCGGGCACGCCTTTTCTCGAACTCTCCACCCTGGCCGCGAACATGGCCTATGGCGGCGATGCCCCTTCTGCCAGTTCGATTGTCGGCATCGGCGTGGTGGCTGGTCGTGAGGTCATGATCCGCGCCGATGACCCGACGGTGAAGGGCGGCGCCTGGTATCCGCTGACGATGAAGAAGATTGTCCGCGCGCTGGATATCGCCATGGAGAATCGCCTGCCGGTGGTTCATCTGTGCGATTCCGCGGGCGGTTTCCTGCCGCTGCAATCCGAATTGTTCCCGGACAAATATGTTGGCGGGCGCATTTTCCGCAATCAGTCCTTGTTGTCGAAAATGGGCGTCAAGCAGCTGGCGCTGGTTTTCGGGCATTGCACGGCTGGTGGCGCCTATATTCCCGGCCTTTCGGATTACAGCGTCATTGTCCGGGGCAGCGGCGCAGTGTTCCTGGGCGGGCCGCCGCTGGTCAAGGCGGCAACCGGTGAGGAAGTGACGGTCGAAGAACTCGGCGGCGCCGAGATGCATACCAGTGTTTCCGGCACGTGTGACTGGCCGGCCGATAATGAGGAACATGCCATTGCCCTCGGCCGCGAGATCGTCGCGCAATGGGGCCGGCCGAAGAAATGGGAGGCGCAATGGCAGGCGCCGGAGCCACCCCTCTATGATCCGACGGAACTCTACGGAATCATTCCGGACGACATCAAGACCAGCTTCGACATGCGCGAGGTGATTGCCCGGATTGTCGATGGCAGCCGCTTTCATGAATACAAGCCGAATTACGGCACCACGCTGGTTTGCGGCTTCGCCCATATCTGGGGGTTCAAGGTCGGAATTCTGGCCAATAATGGCGTGCTGTTCAACGATTCCTCGATCAAGGGCGCGCATTTCATCGAGTTATGCAACCAGAACAATACGCCGCTGGTCTTCCTCCAGAACATCACGGGTTACATGGTCGGCCGGGAGTATGAGCGGCGCGGCATCACCAAGGATGGTGCCAAGATGATCATGGCGCAGACCTGCTCGAAAGTGCCGAAATTCACCGTGATGTGCAATGGTTCCTTCGGTGCCGGCAATTACGGCATGTGCGGCCGCGCCTTTGACGGGCGGTTCCTGTTCGCCTGGCCGAATTCGCAGATCGGGGTGATGGGTGGCGACCAGGCGGCGAAGACCCTCGCCGAGGTCAAGATCAACCAGATCCGGCGCAATGGTGGCGATGTCGACCCGCAGGAAATCGAGGCGCTGATCAGCCAGACCCGTGCTGCCTATCAGCAGCAGCTCTCGGCCTATTATTCCACATCCGAATTGTGGGATGACGGCTTGCTCGATCCGGTCGATACGCGAAACGCGCTCGGCATGGCCATTTCCGTATCCCTCAACGCGCCGATAGGAGAACCTGGCTATGGCGTCTTCCGGTTCTGAGCCGATCCGCTACTGGTTCGATTTTGCCTCGCCCTATGCCTATTTCGCGGTGCCCGGCCTGCAGGAGATCGCGCGGCGGCATGGCCGCCGGATCGAATACCGGCCCCTGCTGCTCTTCGCGGTGTTCCGGGCCCACGGCATCGCCGCGCCGCTCGATGTTCCCGCTCGCAAGCGCTATTTCTTCGAGGATATCGCGCGGTCCGCCGCCTTTGCCGGCCTGCCGCTGGCCGAGCCGGTCAAGATACCCTTCGCGTCCCATCTCGCGGCACGGCTGTTCTACGGCCTGTCGGCCGAACAGCCCGACCTTGCCGAAGCCTATGTCCACGCGGTGCTGAGCCGGTTTTTCGGCCAGGGCGAGGACATCGCCTCCGTGCCGGCCCTGCAGGCGGTTCTGGCCGGCTTGGGAGTCGATCCCGCGCGGGCGGAGGCCCTGATCGCGGCCGGGCGCGACCGATTGTCGGCATCGGTCGAGGAGGCGGTGGCTGAAGGGGTGATCGGTTCGCCCTATGCGGTGGTGGATGGCGAAGGCTTTTTCGGCGCCGACAGGCTGCCGCAGATCGCATGGCGGCTGGCGCGAGGGGAGAGGTGACGATGGATGTGCTCATTCTCGGCGCGGTGCGCTCCGCGATGGGCGGTTTCGGGGGCGGGCTGACGGATGGGTTGACAGGATGAAGACCGCTTTTGGTTGGGACCTTGCGCTGCCGATCATCACGGCGCCGATGTTCATTGTCTCGGGCCGCGATCTCGTGCTGGAGGCGGTTAATGCCGGATTTGTCGGCACATTTCCGGCGCTCAATCTCAGGAGCACGGATGAGTTCCGCCGTCGGCTCGATGAGATCGGGCAGGCGCTGGACGATCGACCGCCGGAACGGCGGGTCTTCGGGGTGAACCTTGTTGCCCACCCTTCCAACCCGCGCCTCTCGGCGGATCTCGAGGCGGTGGTGGCGGCCAAGGTGCCCCTTGTCATCACCTCGCTTGGCGCGGTGAGCGAAATCGCCCGGGCGGTGCAGGGCTATGGCGGCCTCATCCTGCATGATGTGATCAACCGCCGGCATGCCGAGAAGGCGGCGGAAGCGGGCGTCGATGGGCTCGTGCTGGTCGCTGCCGGCGCGGGTGGTCATGCAGGGCTGCTGAACCCCTTCGCCTTCATCGCCGAAGTCCGGCAGTTCTT
>JADCCH010000152.1 GCA_020252865.1 Methylobacterium sp. | reverse complement strand
TCGTGGGGAGAGGAAGCGCAAGCCTGAGTGCGGGTGGCTCTCGTTATAGTCTTCGATCCATTCCGGGATCAACCGGAGGGTCGTTTCCGCATCGGGCAGGATGGTGCGGCGGGCATAATCGCGCTTGAGGGTTTTGACGAAGGCTTCCGAGAGCGGTTGCTTTCCGGCGAACGCACGGGGGTGAAGGTGAGCGCCCGGACAAGGGCCGAAGGCTGGCTGGCGTCGGAACCTGCTTGCCAACCTCCCAAGACACCGTTAGCTCTTTTCTGAATGAAGCGTTCACATGGCGATTGTCGGATGAATTTGTTTTCGAGATTGCGGTTCCCGTCGATGTTGCGCTGGTCGCAGAGATCGCCGTGGCTCATCGGCCTTGCGGTGCCGATCGCCATGATCGCGGTTTCGCTGCCCGCCAGAGGAGCGGATCGAACCGCCGCGATGGATGCCTCGCTCGCACCGCGGTGGACGTTTACGGTGAACGCCTATGCCTGGCTGACAGGCATTAACGGGCGCGTGCGCACCATTCCGCCCTTGCCTGCCGTCGACGTGAATTTCAGCATCGGCACGGTGCTTCAGAACCTTGATGGCGCCGTGATGGGGACGGCCGAGGCCCGGTTCGACCGCTACATCTTCTTGACCGATCTCGTAGCCTCCCGGCTCTCCCCCAAGAAGGCCATCGCGCTGCCCGTCGGTCCGGTCAGCGTCCGCCTCGAGAGCGGAGCGGTGATCGCGAGCAGCCTCGTCGGGTACCGGTTCCTGGAAACGACCAACTTCAGCCTCGATGTCCTCGCGGGCGCCCGACTGTTCTCGCTCAACAACACTCTGAGTGTCACGAGCGGGCCCGCGCTCCCCTCCTTCGGCAAGAGCGAGCAGTGGGTGGACGGCGTTGCCGGAATCCGAGGGATCGCGACGCTCTCGGACCGGGTTTTCATGACCGTCATCGCCATTGGCGGTGGCCTCTCATCCCGTTACCAGTGGGACCTGTTCGGCGGCCTTGGCTACCGCTTCAGCGAGAGCTGGAGCGCTTTGGCGGGATATCGGGCGCTCAAGGTCGATTACCGGAGAGGCGATTTCATCTACAACGTTCTGCAGCATGGTCCGGTGCTGGGTGCGCAGTTTCGTTTTTGACCCGGCCAAACGTTGGAGGTTCATATGTCGACGCGTCGTGAATTCGTCCAGGCACTTCCGGCCTTGGGAGCAGCCTTCGCAGTCGGGACAAGCATCACTCTGAATGAGGGTTCGGCACAGACCATGCCGTCGCCGCTCAGCGGCCACTTCCATCCCAAGGGGAAAGCCGCCTCGACGCATACGATCGAGGCGATCAAGCGCTCTTCCACCGGGCTCCCCTTCGCCGATATGCGCGATTTCGAGGAGTTGAGGAAGGGCTTCATCGCGCCGATGCCGGACCTTATCATCAAGGCCGATGCGGGCAATGACGCCGTCGACATGAAGCGCTTCCAGTTCCTGAACGAGAACAGGGACTTCGACAGCATTCATCCCTCGATGCTGCGCATCGCCCGGCTGAACAACAACTACGGCCTCTACGAGGTCATGCCCGGCATCTACCAGGTGCGCGGCGTGGATCTCTCCGACATCACCTTCGTGCGCGGCAAGACCGGCTGGATCGTCTTCGATCCGCTCGTCTCCGCTGAAGCGGCGCGCGCTGCGACGAAACTGTTCCAGGAAAAGGTCGGCGAGGGCCGACCGATCAAGGCGGTCATCTACTCCCACACCCACGGCGATCACTGGGGAGGCGTGCGAGGCCTCGACCTGAAGGATGAGGACGTGGCGTCCGGCAAGGTGCAGATCATCGCGCCGGTCGACTTCATGGAATTCACCGTCGCCGAGAACGTGTTCGCCGGCAACGCCATGAACCGTCGGCTATTCTACCAGTACGGCATGCTGCTGCCGGTGTCGGCGCATGGCTTCGTCACGCAGGGCCTGGGACACAAGATTTCCGTCGGCTCAACGGGCCTCATCGCGCCAACGCGCCTCGTCTCCGAGCCCATCGAGGAGTTTGAGGTCGACGGCGTGCGGATGATCTTCCAGAACACGCCGAACACAGAAGCGCCGCGCGAGATGAACACGTATTTGCCGGACATGAAGGCCCTCTGGATGGCCGAGAATGTGTCGGCGACCCTGCACAACATCTACACGCTGCGCGGCGCACAGGTGCGCGACGCGTTGCGCTGGTCGAAATACATCAATGAGGCGTTGCATCGCTTCGGCAAGGAAGCCGAGGTCATGTTCACCGCGCACCACTGGCCTCGCTGGGGCAATGCGCGCATCCAGGAGATCATGCGCGACCAGCGCGACCTCTATGCGCACATGAACAACCAGGTTCTGCATCTGGCCAACCAGGGTGTCACCATCAACCAGATCCACAATGTCTACCGCCTGCCGGAGTCGATCCAGCAGAAATGGCATTGCCGCGGCTATCATGGTTCGGCGGAGCACAACGCGCGCGGTGTCGTCCAGCGGTTCCTGGGCTTCTGGGACTGCAACCCGGCGACGCTCGTGCCGCTCTCACCCGAGGAATCGGCGCCGCTCTATGTTGAGATGATGGGCGGCGCGCCGAAGATCATCGCTCGCGGGCAGGAACTCTTCAACGAGGGCAAGTATCGGCTGGCGATGGAGATCGTCAACAAGCTGGTGCAGGCCGAGCCGCAGAACGGGGCCGCGAAGGACCTTCTCGCCGACATCTTCGAGCAGCTTGGCTACCAGCAGGAGAACCCCGGCCTGCGCAACAGCTATCTGTCTGGCGCATACGAATTGCGCTCCGGCATCCCGCAAGGCGAAGCGGCGAGCAGCAGCAGTCCCGACGTCATCAGGGCCATGTCGACTGAGTTGTTCCTGAATTTCCTTGGAATCAAGATGGACAGCCGCAAGGCGGAGGGTTTACGCTTCGCGTTGAACCTGGTCACGCCGGACAATGGCGAGAAGTTCCTGATCGAACTCGAGAACGCCACGCTCACCAACATCGCCGGCTTCCAGGCGGAGAAGCCGGACCTCACTCTCACCATCAACCGCTCCGAGCTCGAACTCACGATGATGGGCGTCAAGAAGCTTGAGGACCAACTGAAGGACGGAACCGCCAAAGCGGTAGGCGACGTGAGCATCCTCGGTAAGCTGGCGGCAACAATGGTGGAGTTCGATCCACGCTTCGAGGTGATGCCAGGCTCAAAAGCCCGGACGGCTAAGGTTGCAAACGATCCCTACGAAGCGGAGATCGGCGCAGTCATTCCCGAGTAGAAGCCCGCGCCATCCCGGCCGTTCCGGTGAGTGACTTTCCTGCACCGGATTCACCAACGACACCGAAGATTTCTCCCGGCGCGATATCGAAAGAGACACCATCAATCGCCGTCAGCGCACCGTGCCTTCCGGTGAAGGTGATCAGCAGATCGCGGATGCTGAGAACGGGTGCGGTGATGATCACGGCTGCCCCAGAGGGAGAGGCTGGGTAAGGCAAGATCGACCGAAAAGCTCGAGGCAAAGATCTCAGACGTTGGCGGATGGCCGTGGTGGAGCGCCGCGACCTGGTTGTGTCGCACAGTGCCGATGGCGGCGTGAACCCGGCCTTGCAGCCGGAATGCCTGCTGGCCTTTGCGATGAATGGCGAACCGCTGACGCCAGATCATGGGGCGCCGTTGCGGATCGTCGCACCGGGTTATCCCGGTTCAGCCTGGCAGAAATGGCTGACAGGCATCGAGGTGCTCGACCATGTCCATGAGGGTCGGGGCATGTCCGGGCTGGATTATCGGCTGCCGATCGATCCGCTCTGCCCCGGTGATCCGATTGACCCCACGCGCTTCGAGATCATTCGGGAAAAGCCGGTCCACGCCATCGTGAGCAGCCATGAAAATGGCAATGTTGTTCACCGGGGCCAAGCAATACGGATCGAAGGCTGGACTTGGGCCCACGGGACTCCGAATGCCGAAGTCGCGATCTCGATGGATCAGGGCGCGCATTGGCAGCGGGCGTCGCTGATCGCGCCGGAAGGCTCCTATTCGTGGACCCGTTTCTCACTTCCCCTGGTTGCCCCCGTGACCGGACAACTGGCGCTTGTCATTCACGCAACGGATGCGAAGGGGCGTCAGCAACCGCTCGAGCCGCGCGGGAATCCGCGAGGTTATTGCAACAACATGTGCCAGAGGCTTCAAATGGCTGTTATCTGACGCGGCTCGTTGAACATTTCGCTCGTGCCGACTGCCATCCATCAGCGTGACTGGCAGAACGGGAGCGGAACCGAGGAGGGGCGACGTGCCAGCTGGTGGTGTCGCTCGATAGAGCCATCATCCCGGCGGCGCGCCCTCAACAGCGCTGTGGCAGGCGGGCTGATGGTGGTGGCCATTGATCGGTCTTGGGGAGAGCGTCGGGTTTGCGACAGCCAACCTTGATCCAAAGGACAACCAATGACCGACGAGAGGATGAACCTGCGCACGCTCGTGGAGAAGGCCCCTGACGCCGATATCCTGCGCGAGATGATCACCTTCGCCGCCGAGCGGCTGATGGAGCTGGAGGTGGAGTGTTGACCGGCGCAGCCCATGGCGGGAAGAGCACGCCGCGCCTCGCCCGGCATAACGGTGACGTGACCGGGATTGGAAAGCGCGGGCCGGCACGGTGGAACTTGCGCATGGCCCGGCTGAGGAAGGGGACATACTTCCCCGGCTTCCTCGATGATCTCGTCAACGCCATGGGAATGAGCGGCATCTTTCCGAACGAGGATGCCATCACCCGACTGATTGGCGCCCTCCTGCTCGAACAAAATGATGATTGGGCTGTCCAGGATCCGAAAACCCATGCCGCATGTCAGCTCGCATTCACAAAGAGGCCCCTCAGGCTCGGCATGTCGAGAATGACTTCAACATCATGGCCCTCGGGAGAGCGGGCATCCACTTTGAAGCGCCCTTTGACGCCGTCCAAATCGCTGATTTGCGTGTAACCCAATCTCGACAAGTGCTGGACCACACGCCGGTGTTCCTTGGCTGTCGCATCCCGTTCCTGCGAGAAAGCAGGATTGACAAGAAGGCTCAGATCAACAGCAACCGCAGCGAACCGCATGAAAAAACGCGCCGTCCGGCGTCGCGGGCTTCGCCAAGGCGCAGTGCTGCGCGATCCGCACAGCGTTGCACCTTCGCATGGACCAGCGCCCGACGATCGCCAGCCGTTGCCGGATCGGTTGCACCCGAAGAACCATTGAACGCCCTGGCGCGGTCGAGAGGCACGACTTTGCCCGGTCAGGAAAGCATCATCTCCCCTTCGAGAAAGGGGACGATCTCGACCGCAAAAGCGCGGTGATCATTCCATGCGCCGCTCTCATGGCGCGGACAAGAAAGGGTGAGCCGGAGCTCGAACAGCGAGCCATGAAACGCGTCCATTATCACCAGAATTGTTGCCGCCCTGGTTATCACACGGCGGAACCGCTATGACCAAACAACGAATTTTAGCAAAAACAGCGACTTATGGCCGAGATGGAGCGGGTAGCGGGAATCGAACCCGCGCGTTCAGCTTGGGAAGCTGACAGGCTACCATTACATCATACCCGCGCCTTGCTTTCTCATAGGCCGGGAGCGCATCGGATTTCAAGACCTGCGGCGCTTCCGTTTTCGCCGGGGAAACCGCTGTTTGCTGTCTCGACAGTGCCGGATCGCGGCCTTAACTCTCGGGCAAAAGCCCAGCGAGCGAGCGATCCGCCATGAACCTGCTGAAAACTCTCGTCGATCACCCGCTAAGCGAGCGCGTCGTAGTCGTGCTCATTGTGCTCAACGCGATCACTCTCGGGCTGGAGACCAGTTCAACCGTGATGGAAGATTATGGTCGCCTGTTGCACATGCTCGACACGATCTTCCTCTGGATCTTCGTGGCGGAACTTGCCGCGCGCTTTGCCGTGCGGCGCGGGGCCTTCTTCCGCGACCCCTGGAACGTCTTCGATGCGATCGTCGTTGGCATCGCGCTGCTGCCGGCGACCGGCGCGCTCTCGGTGCTGCGCTCCTTGCGTGTTCTGCGCCTGCTTCGCCTCGTCACCGCCATCCCCTCGCTGAAGCGGGTGGTGAGCGGCCTCATCGGCGCCATCCCCGGCATGGGGTCGATCATCCTGCTGACGGCACTCGTCTATTACATCTATGCCGTGATGGGCACGAAGCTCTTCGGCGCAACTTCACCGGAGCAGTTCGGCTCGCTCGGGGCCACGACCTACACCCTTTTCCAGATCATGACCTTCGATGACTGGTCGGGCGGCATCGCCAAGCCCCTGCTCGAAAAGCACGGCTATGCGATGGTCTATATCGTGACATTTATCCTGCTCTCGGCTTTCATGATGCTCAATCTCTTCATCGGGGTCGTGGTCAGCGCGCTCGACGACGAGAAAACTGCCGCTGATCCGCGCACGCTTCTGCATGATCCGCGCGAGATGGCGCGGGTGGCCGAAGAACTGCGCGCGCTCCGGGCGGAAATCGCCGAATTGCGGCGGGAGCGGTCCGGGAGCTAGAGCATTTTCCGAAGAAGCGGATACCGATTCTTCGAAAGAAAATGCGGTAAATCAATATCTTAGAGCGGTCGATCTGATTCATTCAGATCGGCAACCGCTCTAGCCCGGTTTGACGCCTGCCCCCGATTCGGGCGAGAAGCGGCCCGATGTCGCTCGCCGTTCCGTTCACAGTCGTCGGCTCGGCCACGCTTCTGTCGCGGCTCACGGGGTTCGTGCGCGATGTGCTCGTGGCGGCCCTGCTGGGCACGGGCGGGGTGGCTGAGGCCTATGTCGCGGCTTTCCTGCTGCCCAATCTCGTGCGCCGCATGATGAGCGAAGGCGGGTTGCATGCGGCCATTGTGCCGCGCCTGGCCCGGCTGGAGCAGCAGGGTGGCCCTGCTTCGGCGCGTGAATTCGCGGAAGATGCCCTGGCGCTGCTCTCCGTTCTGGCCATCCTTCTGGTGCTCGTGGCGGAGCTCTTCATGGAACCGCTGATGCGCTTCCTCGCGCATGGCCTGAGCGAAGACCCTTACCTCTTCGCCCAGGCCGTTCTGTTCGGGCGCATCGCCTTCCCCTTTGTCAGCTTCACCTTTTTGCTGGCGCTCTATGCGGCTCTGCTGAACTCGGTCGAGCGCTATGCCATCGCTGCCCTCGTGCCGGTGATGCTGAACCTGCTGCTCATCGGCGTGATGGTGACCCTCCTGCTCGCCACCGATATCAGCCAGAAGCGCGCGGGCCTGTTTCTGGTCATCACGATCCTGCTGGCCGGGGTGATCCAGCTCGCGCTGCTCGCGATGGCGGTGACGCGCACCGGCTTCCGGGCCGTACCGCGCTTCAAGGCGTTCCGGCGCGGCTTTCGCAGCGGGGAAGCGCGGATGGCGCTCTGGCTCGCGGTTCCGGGAATGGCGGTGGCGGGTTCGGGGCATCTGCATCTGCTGATCGCGGCGCAATTCGCTTCGCTCCGCCCGCATGGCCTGCCCACGCTTTATTATGCGGATCGGCTCTTCCAGTTGCCGCTCGGCTTTGCCGCCTCGGCGATCGGGGTCGTGTTGTTGCCGCGCATTTCGCGGGCCTTGCAGGCGGGCGACGAAAAGGGCCTCGATGCGGCGCGGGCCGAAAGCTTCCGGTTTGCGGTTCTGCTGGTCCTGCCGGCTGCCGCCGGGCTGTTCCTGCTGGCCGATCCCATGATCTCCGTGCTGTTCCAGCGCGGAGCCTTCACCGAGGCCGACGCATTGGCGACCGCCGCGAACCTGCGCGGACTGGCGCTGGCGCTGCCCGCCTTCGTGCTGGCGAAGATCCTGCTGCCCGAATTCCTGGCCGAGGAGCGGATGCGCACGCCGCTTCTGGCCATCGGCGTCGCTTGTGGCCTGAATGCGCTGGCGGTCATCCTGCTGGGTCCACGGCAAAACCCGCTGGCGCCGGTGCTCGGCGTCGCGATCGGCGCCTGGAGCTACGCGGTGATCCTTTATGTTCTCGCGCGGCATCGGCTGCGCCTGGGCCTGCGCGCCTTGCGAGACCTGACGGCAGCCACCATGGCCACTGCGGGCATGGCGCTGGTCATCCGCCTGATTCAGCCTTTTGCCGAACCTTTCCTGAAGGCGGAACTCGGCCTTGCGATGAAGGCTGGCACACTGGTTGGCCTCATCCTGGCCGGCCTGGCGGTGCATCTCGTCCTGGCCCGCGCGCTGGGCATCCTCGATTTCCGCATGCTGCGCCCCGGGCGCGAGAGCTGAGGCCTTCCGCCCCGCTTGCCCCTGCGGATCGAGGTTGCTAAGGGCGCATCGCCCATCCGGGCCCGCGCGTGTTTCCAACCCCCGCGCGGACAATCAGGAAGGATTGCCCCCGTGACCGCTCATCCCCGCCTCGCGCCGTTCCAACCGCGCGTCTTTTCCGGCATGCAACCGACCGGAAATCTGCATCTCGGCAATTATCTGGGCGCCCTCCAGCGCTGGGTGGCGATGCAGGAGACCCATGATTGCATCTACTGCATCGTCGACCTGCACGCGATCACGCAAGGGCCGGAAGTATGGGGTGGGCCGGAAGGCCTCCGGAAAGCCACCCGCGAGGTGGCCGCTGCCTATCTCGCCGCCGGTCTTGAT
>JADCCH010000151.1 GCA_020252865.1 Methylobacterium sp. | reverse complement strand
GGAGCCTTGTCCCGGGTCTTCTGCGCGCTCCGGGCCTTCCGGATCAGCTGGCTAATAGTCGGCATTCGATGCCCTTTTCATCTCTCGGCCGCCGAGGCGACCTCTTGCGGGCCGTGTGGCCCATCCCGAATGGCCTCCCGAGGGAGGTTCGCACCCGCCAGCCGCCCGATGCCGTCCGGTCAAGCACAAAGCGCACCCTTCGAGCCATGCCAAGGCAAGGCCCAAACGGCGCAGAAACAGAGGATCGCGCGGAGACGAGCCCCACGGGATCATGACCGGACAGGACCGAGAGCCGAAAAGGCCCAGGACCGATTGTATTCCAGGTCGCTAGAAAGGCAGCGTTTGATCCGGTTCGTTCAGCGAAAGCTACGCTGAGCATGCACGGATCACGGCCTGCCGAATGACCCGGTTCTGACTCGGCACCGGGGGAAAGTCAACCGGAAATTACCGCGTCGCGCCATCTTGCTCCGCATGCGCGCTCCCTCTGCGCCGCATGGCTCGCTCACGCGGCCTCCCGGCCCAGTTTCGTGACCGTTTCGAGCCATTCCCGTCGGTATTCCGCGCCCTTCTCGATCATGCCGATCAGGGTCGAGCGCACCGGCGCGACGCCCGCGAATTTCAGGATGTTGCGCTCGAGGCTCTTAAGCGAATGCGAGAAGAAGTAGAGCCGGTAGATCAGCGCCGGCATGCCCATCGTGACGATGATTCGCGCCGATTTGCCCTTGAGCCCCTGCAGCCAGCGGCCATCCGGCCCGATCGACATCACGAAGCCGTCGCAACTCACCTGCTCGAAGAAGGACTTGAGCAGGGCCGGCATGTCGCCGAGCCAGAGCGGATAGACGATCACCAGATGCTCCGCGCGGAAGATCGCCTCCTGCGCGCGCCGGATATCCTCGTGGGGCGCGGGCAGCTTCCAGGCCTGACCGGAACGGAGATAGGGCAGATCCATCGTCGCGGGATCGAGCACTTCGACCGAATGCCCCGCCGCTTCCGCGCCGCTCCGATAGGCTTCGACCAAGGCATCGCAGAAATGCCTATGTGCGCTGTCCGGATGCCCCCGGATAATGACAATCCTTTTTGCCATGCTCGCCTCCTGCACGCAGCCCGTGACCAGATGACGGAAGACTAAAGCATTTTCCGATCAAGTGGATACCGGTTGATCGACGAAAATGCGATCAATCACGGGAACCTGGAGCGGTCGATCTCATTCATTCAGATCGAATTTCGCTCTAGCCAAAACTCGCGCCCGCCGGCTTGCGGCAGATCAGCCCGGCACCGGGCGCGATACGAAAAATGGCGGAGTCACCTCCGCCCTGTTTCGTCGAAGCCGTGCGGAGGCGGCACCCCACGCCTGGCCAAGCGTCACTCCGCCGCAGGCAGCGCCGGGGCGGCGTCGTTCGCCGCCGTCCGCGCCTCGGTTTCCTGCTGCGCAACGATGAGGTCGTCGCGGCGGGTCGCCACCTCGCGGATGCGGCTCATGATCTGGCCGGTGCCGGCCGGGATCAGGCGGCCGACAATGACATTCTCCTTGAGGCCGTCCAGCGTATCCACCTTGCCGTTGACCGCCGCTTCCGTGAGCACCCGGGTCGTCTCCTGGAACGAGGCCGCCGATACGAAGGAGCGGGTCTGCAGCGAGGCCTTGGTGATGCCCAGCAGAACCGGCACGCCAACCGCAAGCTTCTTGCCCTGTTCGGCCAGCATCGCGTTGATCTCGTCGAGTTCCAGCTTGTCCACCTGCTCCTCGGCCAGGAGATCGGAATCGCCCGGATCCTGGATCTCGTATTTGCGGAGCATCTGGCGAACGATCACCTCGATGTGCTTGTCGTTGATGTTCACACCCTGCAAGCGGTAGACTTCCTGAATCTCGTTCACGAGGAACGCGGCCAACTCTTCCACGCCCTTAACGGCGAGGATGTCATGCGGTGCCGGCGGGCCTTCGAGGATGAAGTCGCCCTTCTCCACATGGTCGCCATCCTGCAGATGGATGTGCTTGCCCTTCGGGATCAGATACTCGATCGGCTCAAGCCCATCCTCGTCCGGGATGATGGAGACGCGGCGCTTGTTCTTGTAGTCGCGCCCGAACTGGATCGTGCCGGAGACTTCCGCGATGATCGCGGCTTCCTTCGGACGACGGGCCTCGAACAGCTCCGCCACCCGCGGCAGACCGCCCGTGATGTCGCGCGTCTTGGCGCTCTCGGTCGGGATGCGCGCGATGACGTCGCCCGCCTTCACCTTGCCGGCCGGATCGACCGCGATGATCGCGTCCACCGGCAGCATATACTTGGCATCGCCGCCACGCGGCAGCTTGATCACCTTGCCGGCATCGTCGACGATCGTCAGCGCCGGCTTCAGATCCGACGTGCGGGCCGAACCGCGCCAGTCGGTGACGACGCGCTTCGCGATACCCGTGGATTCATCCACCGCTTCGGACATCGAGGAGCCTTCCACGAGGTCGTCGAAGCGGATCTTGCCCTCGACCTCGGTGATGATCGGACGGGTGAACGGATCCCATTCCGCAATGCGCTGGCCGCGCTTGAGCTTGTCGCCCTCATCGATCCTGAGCTTCGCGCCGAACTGGATGCGGTGGGTGGCGCGTTCCACTCCGTCCGGGCCGAGAACAGCCACGACGATGTTGCGGCCCATGGCGATCAGATCGCCTTCCGAATTGCGCGCCACGTGGCGATTCTTGATCGCCACGGTGCCCTCGAAATTCGAATCCAGCGAGGATTGCTCGTTGATCTGGGCCGCGCCACCGATGTGAAAAGTTCGCATGGTGAGCTGGGTGCCCGGCTCGCCGATCGACTGCGCGGCGATGACGCCCACGGCCTCGCCCATATTGACGGGTGTCCCGCGCGCCAGATCACGGCCGTAGCAGGTCGCGCACACGCCTCGCGCCGCCTCGCAGGTGAGCACCGACCGGATCTTCACTTCCTGGACGCCGGCGGCCGCCACGTTCGCGACGTCCTTCTCGTCCATCAGTCGACCGCGCGGAACAACCACGGCCTGCGTGACCGGATCAACCACATCTTCCGCCGCGGTGCGGCCAAGAATACGGCTCGCGAGCGAGGCCACCACATTGCCCGCGTCGATGATGGCGCGGGTTGTGATCCCGTTCTCGGTGCCACAATCGGTCAAGGAGATGACCGCATCCTGCGCCACGTCCACGAGACGGCGGGTGAGATAACCCGAGTTCGCGGTCTTGAGCGCGGTATCGGCCAGGCCCTTGCGGGCGCCGTGGGTCGAGTTGAAATACTCGAGAACGGTCAGGCCTTCCTTGAAGTTCGAGATGATCGGCGTTTCGATGATCTCGCCCGATGGCTTGGCCATCAGGCCGCGCATCGCGGCGAGCTGCTTCATCTGGGTCGGAGAACCGCGGGCACCCGAGTGGCTCATCATGTAGATGGAGTTCACGGGCCTGTCGCGGCCGGCATCGTCCTTCCGGACGGCCGAGATGCGGTTCATCATCTCGTTCGCGAGACGATCCGAGCACTTCGCCCAGGCATCCACGACCTTGTTGTATTTCTCGCCCTGCGTGATCAGGCCGTCCTGATACTGCTGCTCGAATTCCTTCGTGTAGGCGCGCGTCTCGTTGACGATTCCCCACTTGTTCTCGGGGATGAGCATGTCATCCTTTCCGAAGGAAATGCCGGCCTTGTAGGCGTGGTAGAAACCCATGCTCATGATGCGATCACAGAAGATGACCGCCTCTTTCTGGCCGCAGCTCCGGTAGACCACGTCGATCATCCCGGAGATTTCCTTCTTCGTCATCAGCTTGTTGACGGCGTCGAAGGAGACGAGCGGATGCTTCGGCAGGTGCTGGGAAAGCACCACGCGGCCCGGGCTTGTCTCGTAGGTCCTGCGATATGGCTTGCCGTTCTGGTCAATGCCCTCCCAGCGATACCTGATCTTGGAATGGTAAGTGATGACCTTCGCGGCGAGCGCATGCTCGATTTCGGCGAGGTTCGAGAAAACCTTGCCCTGCCCCGGTTCGCCATCCGCCATGATGGAGAGGTAGTAGAGGCCGAGAACGATATCCTGCGACGGCACGATGATCGGCTGGCCGTTCGCGGGGTGCAGGATGTTGTTGGTCGACATCATCAGCACGCGCGCTTCCAGCTGCGCCTCGAGGCTCAGCGGAACGTGTACGGCCATCTGGTCGCCATCGAAGTCCGCGTTGAACGCGGTGCAGACGAGCGGATGCAGCTGGATCGCCTTGCCTTCCACCAGCACCGGCTCGAAGGCCTGGATGCCGAGTCGATGCAGCGTCGGCGCGCGGTTCAGCATCACCGGATGTTCGCGGATCACCTCGTCGAGGATATCCCAGACTTCGGGACGCTCCTTCTCGACAAGCTTCTTCGCCTGTTTCACGGTGGCGGAGAGGCCGCGGGCATCAAGCTTGGAATAGATGAAGGGCTTGAAGAGTTCGAGCGCCATCTTCTTCGGCAGGCCACATTGATGCAGCTTCAGCTCCGGACCCACGGTGATGACCGAGCGGCCGGAATAATCGACGCGCTTGCCGAGCAGGTTCTGGCGGAAGCGGCCCTGCTTGCCCTTCAGCATGTCGGCAAGCGATTTCAGCGGACGCTTGTTGGCGCCGGTGATGACGCGGCCGCGACGGCCGTTGTCGAACAGCGCATCCACCGCTTCCTGAAGCATGCGCTTCTCGTTGCGGATGATGATGTCGGGCGCGCGCAGTTCCATCAGCCGCTTCAGGCGATTATTGCGGTTGATGACGCGGCGGTAGAGATCATTCAGGTCCGAGGTGGCGAAGCGGCCGCCATCGAGCGGCACCAGCGGGCGCAGATCCGGCGGGATCACCGGGATCACGGTCATGATCATCCATTCCGGCTTGTTGCCGGATTGCATGAAGGCCTCGATGATCTTCAGGCGCTTGGCGAGCTTCTTCTTCTTGAGGTCGGAATCGGTCTGGCCGATCTCCTCGCGCAGGTCGCCGGCGATCTTCGGCAGGTCCAGCGAACGCAGCATCTCGCGGATGGCTTCCGCGCCGATCATGCCGGTGAAGCTGTCCTGGCCGTATTCGTCCTGCGCGCGCAGGAACTCGTCCTCCGAGAGCAGTTGATACTGCTTCAGCGGGGTAAGCCCGGGCTCGATGACGATGTAGCTTTCGAAATAGAGGACGCGCTCGATATCCTTCAGTGTGGTGTCGAGCAGCAGGGCGATGCGGCTCGGCAGCGATTTCAGGAACCAGATATGCGCCACGGGCGCGGCCAGCTCGATATGGCCCATGCGCTCGCGCCGCACGCGGCTCAGCGTCACTTCCACACCGCATTTCTCGCAGATGATCCCCTTGTATTTCATGCGCTTGTACTTGCCGCACAAGCACTCGTAATCCTTGATCGGGCCGAAGATGCGCGCGCAGAACAGGCCATCCCGCTCCGGCTTGAAGGTGCGGTAGTTGATCGTCTCTGGCTTCTTGATCTCGCCATAGGACCACGAGAGAATCTTCTCCGGCGAGGCGATCGAGATCTTGATGTTGTCGAACGCCTGCGGGCTGACCGCCGGGCTGAAGATGTTCATGACGTCCTGCTTCATGACATTCTCCTTGAGGACACCGGGGGGAGGAAGGCCGGTCGTCCGGAAATATGGAAATCGGGGCGCTGGGAGCAGGGAGCAAAGAACACTTCGCTCCCCGCAAGCGGCGCGGAACCTCCGCGCCGGGGCGAACTCACTCGGCGGCTTCCGCGGGCGGAAGCTTGTCGTTGACGATCTTGTTCTGCTGAAGCTCGACGTTGAGGCCAAGCGAGCGCATTTCCTTGACGAGAACGTTGAAGCTCTCGGGGATGCCACTCTCGAAATTGTCCTCGCCGCGCACGATGCTCTCGTAGACCTTGGTGCGGCCCGCCACGTCATCCGACTTCACGGTCAGCATTTCCTGCAGCGTGTAGGCGGCGCCATAGGCTTCGAGCGCCCAGACTTCCATTTCGCCGAAGCGCTGGCCGCCGAACTGCGCCTTGCCGCCCAGCGGCTGCTGGGTGACGAGCGAGTAAGGACCGATCGAACGCGCGTGGATCTTGTCATCCACGAGATGATGCAGCTTCAGGATGTAGATATAGCCCACCGTCACCTTGCGGTCGAAGGGCTCGCCGGTGCGGCCATCAAACAGGGTCACCTGGCCCGACGGATCGAGACCCGCCTTCTCCAGATACTGCTCGATATCCGATTCCTTCGCGCCATCGAAGACCGGGGTTGCGATCGGCACGCCGCGCGCGAGATTCTTCGCCGTGGCGGCAAGATCGGAATCCGTCAGCTGGGTCACCTGCGGGTCCTTCCCGTAGATGTCCTCCATCTTCGTGCGCAGCGGCTTCGCATCGCCCGACTTCAAGTAGGTGTTGACCGCATCCGAGATCTGCTTGCCAAGCCCCGCGCAGGCCCAGCCAAGATGCGTTTCCAGGATCTGGCCGACATTCATGCGCGAGGGCACGCCGAGCGGATTCAGCACCACGTCCACATGCGTGCCGTCATCCAGGAACGGCATGTCCTCGATCGGAACGATCTTGGAGACGACGCCCTTGTTGCCGTGGCGGCCGGCCATCTTGTCACCCGGCTGGATCTTGCGCTTCACGGCGATGAAAACCTTGACCATCTTCATCACGCCCGGCGGGAGTTCGTCGCCGCGCTGCAGCTTTTCGACCTTGTCGAGGAAGCGCTGCTCGAGCGCCTTCTTCGCTTCGTCGTACTGCTTGCGCATCGCTTCCAGTTCACCCATGAGCCTGTCATCGGGAACCGCAAACAGCCACCATTGCGACCTCGGGAAGCCATCGAGGGCCTCGCGCGTGATGTCCGTGTCCTTCCTGAAGCCTTTCGGGCCGGCAATACCCGGCTTTCCGACGATCATGTCGGCGAGGCGGCCATAGGTGTTGCGGTCGAGGATCGCGAGCTCGTCGTCACGGTCCTTCGCGAGACGCTCGATTTCCTCGCGCTCGATCGCCTGGGCGCGTTCGTCCTTGTCCACGCCATGGCGGTTGAACACACGCACTTCCACGATGGTGCCCTGCACGCCCGGCGGCACGCGGAGCGAGGTATCGCGCACATCCGAGGCCTTCTCGCCGAAGATGGCGCGGAGGAGCTTCTCTTCCGGCGTCATCGGGCTCTCGCCCTTCGGCGTGATCTTGCCGACGAGGATGTCGCCCGCCTGCACTTCCGCGCCGATATAGACGATGCCGGCTTCGTCGAGGTTCTTCAGCGCTTCTTCCGAAACGTTCGGAATGTCGCGGGTGATTTCCTCGGGGCCGAGCTTCGTGTCGCGGGCCATCACCTCGAATTCCTCGATATGGATCGAGGTGAACACGTCTTCCTTCACAATGCGCTCGGAAAGAAGGATGGAATCTTCGAAATTGTAGCCGTTCCAAGGCATGAACGCGACGAGCACGTTACGGCCAAGCGCCAGATCGCCGAGATCGGTCGAGGGGCCATCCGCGATGATATCGCCCTTCGAGACGATGTCGCCCGGCTTCACCAGCGGGCGCTGGTTGATGCAGGTCGACTGGTTCGAGCGCTGGAACTTCATCATGCGATAGATGTCGACACCGGGCCTGGCCGGGTCCATCTCGTCCGTCGCGCGGATCACGATACGGGTTGCATCCACCTGGTCGACCACGCCCGAACGGCGCGCGGCAATCGCCGCGCCGGAATCCCGCGCCACGACCGATTCCATGCCGGTGCCGACGAAGGGCGCATCCGAACGCACCAGCGGCACGGCCTGACGCTGCATGTTCGAGCCCATCAATGCGCGGTTCGCGTCATCATTCTCGAGGAACGGAATGAGCGCGGCCGCGACCGAGACGAGCTGCTTCGGTGAGACATCCATCAGGTCGACCTTCTCGACCGGAACGGTGATGACGTCACCCGCATGGCGCGCCACGATGAGATCGTCGGTCAGGCGGCCCTGCCCGTCCGTCGCCACATTCGCCTGCGCGACATAGTGCTTCTGCTCTTCCATCGCCGAGAGATAGACGACCTCGTCGGTCACCTTGCCGTCACGCACGCGGCGGAAGGGGCTCTCGATGAAGCCGTACTTGTTCACGCGCGCGAAGGTCGCGAGCGAGTTGATGAGGCCGATATTCGGGCCTTCCGGCGTCTCAATCGGGCAGATGCGACCGTAATGCGTCGGGTGCACGTCGCGCACCTCGAAGCCGGCGCGCTCACGCGTGAGGCCGCCCGGGCCAAGCGCCGAAAGGCGGCGCTTGTGGGTGATCTCGGAGAGCGGGTTCGTCTGGTCCATGAACTGCGAGAGCTGCGAGGAGCCGAAGAACTCGCGCACGGCGGCCGCGGCCGGCTTCGCGTTGATCAGATCCTGCGGCATGACGGTATCGATATCGACCGACGACATGCGCTCCTTGATCGCGCGCTCCATGCGCAGCAGGCCCAGGCGATACTGGTTCTCCATGAGTTCCCCGACCGAGCGCACGCGGCGGTTGCCGAGATGGTCGATATCGTCCACCTCGCCACGGCCATCGCGGAGTTCGACAAGAGCCTTCGCCACCGCAAGGATATCCTCCTTGCGCAGGATGCGAACCGTATCCTCCGCGTCGAGATCGAGGCGCATGTTCATCTTCACGCGGCCCACGGCCGAGAGATCATAGCGTTCCGGATCAAAGAACAGGTCCGAGAACATCTTCTCAGCCGTATCCAGTGTCGGCGGTTCACCCGGACGCATCACGCGGTAGATGTCGAACAGCGCCTCTTCACGCGCCTCGTTCTTGTCCGCCGCGAGGGTGTTACGGATGTAGGGGCCGACATTGACATGGTCGATGTCGAGAACCGCGAGTTCATTGACGCCCATTTCCTCGAAGAGCTTCAGCAGCTTCTCGGAAATCTCGTCACCGGCCTCAGCGAAGATCTCACCGGTTTCCTGGTTCACGATGTCTTCCGAGACATGCTGGCCGACGAGATCCTCGTTGGTGGCGCGCAGGAATCTCAGGCCCTTCTCGGCAAGCTGGCGGGCCGCGCGCACGGTCATCTTGCGGCCGGTCTCGATCACGACTTCGCCAGTCTCGGCGTCGATGTAATCCACCGTCGCCTTCAGGCCCTTGAAGCGGTCCGGATCATAGGGAAGGCGCCAGGAATCCTTCGTGCGGGTATAGGTCACCGTGCGATAGAAGGTCGAGAGAATTTCCTCGCCGTCCATGCCCAGTGCATAGAACAGGCTCGTCACCGGGATCTTTCGGCGACGGTCGATGCGCGCATGCACGATGTCCTTCGCGTCGAACTCGATATCGAGCCATGAGCCGCGATAGGGAATGATGCGGGCCGCAAACAGGAGCTTGCCCGAAGAGTGGCTCTTGCCCTTGTCGTGGTCGAAAAACACGCCCGGCGAACGGTGCATCTGGCTGACGATGACGCGCTCGGTGCCGTTGACGATGAAGGTGCCGTTCGACGTCATGAGCGGCATGTCGCCCATGTACACATCCTGCTCCTTGATGTCCTTCACGGAGCGGGCGCCGGTATCCTGGTCCACATCGAACACGATGAGGCGCAATGTCACCTTCAGCGGGGCAGCGAAGGTGATTCCGCGCTGCCGGCACTCATCCACGTCGAATTTCGGGGTCTCGAAGGTGTAGCGGACGAATTCCAGAAGCGACGCGCCGGAGAAATCCGAAATCGGGAAAACCGACTTGAACACACCCTGCAGCCCCTCGTCGGGGCGGCCGCCCTTAGGCTCCTCGACCATGAGGAACTGATCGTAGGATGCCTTCTGAACCTCGATGAGGTTCGGCATCTCGATCGCCTCGCGGATGTTTCCGAAGAATTTCCGGATCCGCTTGCGCCCCACCAGGGTGCTCGCCTTACCCGACGGAGCCATGATCGCCTGCGCCATCTCGTTCCTCGCCAATCAAACCAGTCTGTGTAAACGGTCGGCCGAAAGACTGCGCCACGACCCCGCGAGGTCACCCAGTCTTCGGGCGGAACGTCGATCCTACGGCCGCATCCGGCCTTCAGACGCCAAAAACCCCGCGCGGGAAAACCCCGCGCGGGATGGAACTCGGATCACCCGAAAACAGGGCGACGCACTTACTTCAGCTCGACCTTGGCGCCGACCGCCTCGAGCTGCTTCTTGATCTTCTCGGACTCTTCCTTGGAAACGCCTTCCTTCACGGTCTTCGGCGCGCCCTCGACGAGGTCCTTGGCTTCCTTGAGGCCCAGGCCGGTGATGGCGCGGACTTCCTTGATCACTTCGATCTTCTTGTCGCCAGTGGCGGCGAGAACAACCGTGAACTCGGTCTTCTCTTCAACCGGTGCGGCAGCAGCCCCACCCGCAGCCGGAGCAGCGGCGACGGCCACGGCGGCAGCGGCGGAAACGCCCCACTTCTCCTCGAGCATCTTGGCGAGCTCGGCGGCTTCGAGAACGGTGAGGTTGGAAAGCTCGTCAACGAGCTTCGACAGATCAGCCATTGGACAGGTCCTTAACTTCGGGTTTCGTTTCGTATCTTGCAAGGGTCGAAACGGCGTGAAAGCCATGCTTCTTGCCGGTTCGGTCGGGTTTTTTCAGCTTCAGGCCGCCTGATCGCGGTTGGCATACGCCCCGAACACGCGCGCGAGCTTCGCGGCGGGTGCGGTGGAAACCTGCGCGATCTTCGTCGCCGGGGCCTGGATGAGGCCCACGAGTTTCGCGCGCAGCTCATCAAGCGACGGCATGGTGGCCAGAGCCTTCACACCATCGGCGTTGAGCGCCGTCCGGCCCATCGCGCCGCCGAGAACCACGAGCTTGTCGTGCTCCTTCGCGAACGCCACTGCCACCTTCGGCGCCGCCACCGGATCCTGCGAATAGAGCAGAATGGTCGGGCCCTTGAGGTAGGAGGTGATGGACTGGACTTCGGTTCCGTCGAGCGCGATCTTCACGAGGCGGTTCTTCGCAACCTTCACCGAGGCGCCAGCCTTCTTCAGCTCGCGACGAAGCTTCTGCATCTGCGCAACGGTGAGGCCGGAATAGTGCGCCACGACCACAACGCCCGTGTTTCTGAACACGTCGCCGAGAGACGAGACGAGCACTTCTTTTCCAGCTCTATCCACGTGCTTTCTCCGATTGGCCGTTTCACCGGCCCGGTTACGCTCTGCCTGGCACTTTCCCGGGACGGGCAGGCGCCAGACGGTCAATGGCAGGCTGCCCTGCCATGCTTGCCACCCGGAAACACCTTTCGGCGAAGCCAGATGGCTCGCCTGTCCCCTCGGAACGCCACGGACCAAACCCGCGTCATACCCAAGGCCGAGAAACGAAACCCGCCATCGCCCTGCGGAGCCTTGCTCCCAGGTGCCAGCAAATCCCCTTCCCCATCTATGCAGGCCCCAAACCGGCGATCGGCTTTGCCGGTCTTGGCTCTTCCTCGCGGAAGGAACCGGATTATGGCCGCCCCAGTAAAATCCCGCACCCGGCCGCCGAAGCGATGAGTGATCGGAAATTCATTCTGTTGGCGAGCGCACCTGCAGTCTCGGACAGGATCGCCCCGCTTTCGAAAACCGGCGACCCGGCTTCTACACGCAGCGTTTTGCCACGATTGGCAACAGCAAGAAGGAGTCGTGACAAGCACTCCGCCTCCAAGGCGAGATGCGGCTTGTAATGACTTGTCCCCTTTGACGCAAGGGGGGTCTTGACAAATTTCGGAAAGGTGATCCCGCCCCTCCGCTTCTCCTCAATGCAGGGCCATCGCCCACTGATCCGGCTGCCTTGCCGTTTCCGAAATCGACAAGGCGTCAAGGCCGGGGCCGGAATAAAAAAAGCCCCGCGATGGCGCGCGGGGCCTGGATTATTCTGGACTGAGGCCGGTTACTGCTGGCCGCCGCCCACCACGGAGGCGACTTCCACCTTCACGCCCGGGCCCATCGTCGAGGAGATCGCGATGCGCTGGAGATAGGTGCCCTTCGCGCCCGATGGCTTCGCCTTGTTCACCGCATCCACGAAGGCACGGATATTCTCGGCCAGCTTGCCCGTTTCGAACGAGGCCTTGCCGACGCCGGCATGCACGATGCCGGCCTTCTCGACGCGGAACTCGACCGAGCCGCCCTTCGAAGCCTTCACCGCCGCCGCGATGTCCATGGTCACGGTGCCGACCTTCGGGTTCGGCATCATGCCGCGCGGGCCGAGCACCTTACCCAGACGACCGACGAGCGGCATCATGTCCGGGGTCGCGATGCAGCGATCGAAATCGATCGTGCCGCCATTGATCGTTTCCACGAGGTCTTCCGCGCCGACGATATCGGCACCGGCGGCCTTCGCTTCATCGGCCTTCGGGCCGCGCGCGAATACCGCAACGCGCACCGTGCGGCCCGAGCCGTTCGGCAGGTTGCAGACGCCCCGGACCATCTGGTCGGCATGGCGCGGGTCGACACCGAGATTCATGGCGACCTCGATCGTCTCGTCGAACTTCGCAGACGCGCGGTCCTTCACCATCTTCACGGCTTCGTCGAGGCCGTAGAGCTTGGTGCGATCAATGCCGTCGCGGGTCTTGGCGACGCGCTTGGCGAGCTTCGGTGCGTTCTTCACATTGCTCATGACGCTCACCCAACCACTTCCAGGCCCATGGCGCGGGCCGAACCACGGATCATCGCGACCGCGCTGTCGATCGTGTCGCAATTGAGGTCGACGATCTTCTTCTCGGCGATCTCGCGCAACTGCGCCTCGGTCACCTTGCCGACAAAGGCGCCCTTGCCCGGCGTCTTCGAGCCGGAAGCCGGCTTCTTGCCGATCTTCAGGCCCGCCGCCTTCTTCAGGAAGAAGGTGACCGGCGGCTGCTTCATCTCGAAGGTGAAGGAGCGGTCGCCATAGGCGGTGATGATGACGGGGATGGGGGTCCCCTTTTCCATCTGGGCGGTCCGGGCGTTGAAGGCCTTGCAGAATTCCATGATGTTCAGGCCGCGCTGGCCGAGCGCCGGACCAACCGGCGGAGCCGGCTTGGCATCGCCAGCCGGGATTTGCAGCTTGATAAAGCCGATGATTTTCTTGGCCATCGTTCTCTCCAGATGAACCGGCGACACGACAGCCTTGCGGCCCTCGCGTCACAGGTTCCGTGAATGGACCGTGGTGGGGCTTGATGTCCGCCCTCCCGGGAACCAAGGAGAGAAGAACCGCCTGCCACGGGTTTTAAAGGCTGGACGGACCAGCCATGATGGCCCCGATAAGCGAGGGGCCATCCGAAATCAAGCCCATACTCCCGCGGAGGGGAGAAATGACCGTCACTTCAGCTTCTGCACCTGGCTGAATTCCAGCTCCACCGGCGTGGCGCGGCCGAAGATCGAGACCGCCGCCTTCAGGCGCTGGCGGGCCATGTCGACCTCTTCCACCGTGCCGTTGAACGAGGCGAAAGGCCCGTCCGCCACCTTGACCTGCTCGCCGATCTCGAAGGTGATCGTGTTCTTCGGACGCTCAGCGGTTTCCACCACCTGGCCCTTGATGCGCTCCGCCTCGGCATCGGGAATGGCGATCGGCCGCTTGTCGGCACCGAGGAAACCCGTGACCTTCGGCGTGTTCTTGATGAGGTGATAGACCTCGTCGGTCAGGTCGGCCTTCACCAGCACATAGCCGGGGAAGAACTTGCGGTCGGTCTCGATGCGGCGGCCGCGGCGGACTTCCGTCACCTTCTCGGTCGGGACGAGGATTTCCTCGAAGCAATGGTCGAGACCACGCTGCTGGGCGCCCTTCTTGATGTCATCGGCGACCTTGCGCTCGAAATTCGAGAAGGCATGCACGATGTACCAGCGCTTGGGGCGGGCGGCGGGAGCGGTAGAAAGGCTCATCTCATCTCTCCTGTGGCGCGGGCTTTATCGGCCGATGCCGAGAATCAGGGTCACACCCCAGCGGATCACCATGTCGGCGAGCAGGAAGAAGATCGACGCGAGCACGACCATCACGAACACCATCGCGGTGGTGATGGCGGTTTCCTTCCGCGTGGGCCAGGTGACTTTCGCCCCTTCGGAACGCACATCCTGGAAGAACTGGAACAGCTTGCCCATTTTTCGTCACTCCCCGGCCCTCGGGCCGCCTGTCCGTTCCGCTGGCACAACCCTTCGATCGCGCCCGGCGCGGGTGAAGAACATCGCCATGTCAGGGGATTTCGTTGGTTTATACGCGAAAAGAGGTCGTGCCGTCAAATCGGCTTTTCAGGGACCGCGCGGAATCTGAAGCAGAGGCCGGTCTTAAGCGCGGGTCTGGCGCGCGGGTCTTGCACGCGGGCCCGCGACGCGCCACATCTGCATCTGCGCTTGATCAGCGCATGATCTGCGCTTGCGCCCTTGCCACAGACAGGCGCAACGGCCGAGCCGCGCCGGTTCGCCTGATGGAGAGGACAAGATGGGCTGGTTTCGCGGCATGACCGCTGTCGCCTTGGCTGCGGCCCTGGCGCCTTTCATCTTCTTCGCCCTTCTGATGCTGACGGCTCTCGGATTCGTCGCGCTCAACAACTTCCCGCTCATCCTCGCTTTTGTCGCGTGGATCATGCTCTCGCGTCGGGCGAAGAAGGAGCGGGAGGAACTCGCCAGGCGCGCGCCTCCGCCCCCGCCCACGGATGGCCCCCTGCCCTTCCCCAGCGAATCCTACACGCCGCCCGTGCATTTCGATCTGCTGCTGGAAGCCAAGGAGGAGATCGGGCGCATCCGCGGCGCGGCTGGCGCGATCTCCGATGGCGTGATCGCGGCTCAGTTCCGTTCGCTGGCCGATCAGGCCGACGCGATCCTCGCCGAGGTGGTGGGCCAGCCGCAACGCCTCGGCCTTGCGCGGCGCTTCTTCTCGAGCCTGCTGCCCCGCGCGGCGGATCTCGCCGAGGGCTATCACCGCGCCGATCGCGGAAGCGCCAACGAGGCGCGCCGCACCAAGATGCTCGATGTCCTCTACCGGCTCGATGCGGCGATGAAGGAAGCGCGCGAGACCGTCTCGAGCCCGGAAATCGCCCGGCTCGATGCCGATCTCTCGCTGCTCTCGAAGGACCTGAAGGACCTGAACCCTGCCTTCACGCATGCACCTCAGCCCATCCTCGCCCGCGTGGAGCAGGTGGTGAAGAGCGCCAAGGCGAGGAAGGGCTGAGGCGCGGGACCGCCGATGATCCAGCGCAGTGTCGCGGTTCATTCAGCCGGCCTATCGCCGGACTGGCTTCGAGCCGGAAGCGAGCGGAATGCACGAGGTCGATCCCCACGATCAGGGCGAGATCCAGGCTCCCTGACGATTGAAAATTCGGAGCTTCCATCGAATAATGCGTCGTTGAAACCAGCATCCGCGAGAGCCGAGCTTGAACCCTATCGTGAAGCGCCTCGCATTGCCGCTCCTGGCCGCTCTCGCAACCTTCGTGCCGATCGATACGGTATCGGCCGAGAACGCGGCCAGGACCCATGTCGATCTTGTCCGGAGTGCCAAACGCCCGTGGCAAGGTGATTTCGACGGCATGCTCCAGCGGCGCAATATCCGCATCATCGTTCCCTACAGCAGGACGCTGTTTTTCATCGATCGGGGACGTCAGCTCGGGGTGGTCGCGGAGTTCGGGCAGGCTTTCGAGGCTTGGCTGAACAAGCGCCATGCGCGCGGACCTCTGCGCATCCATGTCGCCTTCATCCCCACGCCTCGCGACGAAATGTTGAAGGCCCTGCGCGACGGCCTTGGCGATATCGTCGCGGCCAACCTGACGATCACGCCGGAGCGGCTGGCTCTCGTCGATTTCGCCAATCCCTGGATCCGGAATGTGCAGGAAGTTGTCGTCACGGGACCGAAGGCACCACTGCTCGCCGGGCTTGACGATCTTGCGGGACAGGAGGTGCGTGTCCGGGCGAGCAGCAGCTATGCGACGCATCTCGCGGCGCTCAGCCGGCAATTGGTCGAGCGGGGCAAGCCGGCTATCCGGATCATGCCGGCCGACGAGGATCTGGAGGACGAAGACCTGCTCGAAATGGTGCAGGCCGGTATGCTGCCTCTCACAATCGTGGATGATCACAAGGCAAGTGCCTGGCAGCCCGTGTTTCCCGCACTCGAGATCCGGCGCGATCTTGTGGTGCATGACGGCGGTGACGTTGCCTGGGCCATCCGGAAGGGCTCGCCGCTCCTGCGCGAGGCCATCAACGCGTTCTTTGCCGAACATGAAAGCGGCACGAGTTTCGGCAACACCATTCGCAGGCGCTATTTCGGGGGCCAGCGCGCGGTACGCGGTGCGCTGGATGACGACAATCTCGCACGGTTCAACGGACTATGGAACCATTTCCAGAGCCATGGGCGGCTCCATGGATTCGATGCCCTGATGCTCGCCGCACAGGGCTATCAGGAATCCCAGCTGATCCAGTCACGCCGCTCGCCGCGGGGCGCGGTAGGGGTCATGCAGCTCCTGCCGCGAACGGCAGCGGCCCCGCCTGTCAGCCTTCGGGATATCGCCACAAGCGCCGATATCAACATTCTCGCCGGTGCTCGCTACATGCGCCACCTGATGGATCGTTATGTGAATGATCCGGCCATCGACGATCGCAATCGCTTCCTGATGACACTCGCGGCCTACAATGCGGGACCGGGCAATCTGCGCAAGTTCAGGCAGGAAGCCCGGAAGATGGGGCTCGACCCCAACCGCTGGTTCAACCACACCGAGCATGCGGCCGCGAAGGTCATTGGCCGCGAGACCGTCGATTATGTTTCGAATATATACAAATATTACATCGCCTATTCGATGATTGAAAATCTTTCGAAATAAAAATAGCGATGAACGCGATATGACTCATCCATCGAAGTTATGGATTGCCTGTCTCCATTCCGCCTACTCAAGAGCTATATTCGTCGGGCTGTAAGAATGTCGGGTTTCGGCTCAGTGAGGAGAGATTCAAACTTATTTCTGCAAGGGCCAGCATGGATCGACTAGAGCATTTTCCGATCAAGCGGATACCGGTTGCTCGAAGAAAACTCGAAAAGTAAAGAAAGCCCGGGGCGAGCGTCCGGATTCCGTCAGGTCGCGTTCCGATCCGGCCGCCATCTCTGCCGGAGGCAAGCCGATTTTCAACTGACAGAGCCGAAAAATCGGCAAGGCGCCTCATTTCGGCTGTCCCCGTGGGCTCTGGCGATCAGGCAGCCTGGATTTCCGCGACAAAGGCACGGGCATCCGCCGCGACCTTTTCGGAATCACCGGCGAGTGCTTCGGCAGCGGCCAGCATGGCCCGAGCGGCCCGGCCAGTCTCGGCGACATTTGTCGTGATCCCGGAGAGGCGCGCATTGACCTCGTCGCAATGGCCGGCCGTTCCGGAGGTGAATTGCGCGATCTGGAGAGCTGGCTCGGTTTGTTTGAACAGTTTCGGTGCGTTTCCTAAATGGATTCCT
>JADCCH010000150.1 GCA_020252865.1 Methylobacterium sp. | reverse complement strand
GCAGCTTCGCGGCGGCGAAACCCACGGAGGGGCGCAGGAAATCAACGAGGCAGGTTGCAAAAAGCGCAACTTTCGGCCGGTTGGCCGGTTTGGGCATCCCCATGGACAGATCCGACACTCACCATCCGGGCGCCAGCGCCCGTCTCCCTCTGGAGCAACGGTCCGTTTTCTTCGGTAGGACCGCGCTCCGAGTTGTTCTAGGCTTCTGGTGCCGCCGGCGGCAAGCGCATAAACGGCGCATCCCGCCACGAGGCCCCGCCTCCCGCGCATCGAGGGGTTCCAGGACCAGCATGCCCGCCTTGCCGCCGAAGCTTCCGCATGATGCCCTGCGCCATGGCGAGGCCGAGATGCCAGCCGGTCTCGGCACGCCGCCGGCCGAACTGGGCGAAAGGCTGCAACGCACGGGATTCATCTGGTTTTTTGCCGATCTCGCGCATCTGCCGCCGGGACTCTGCCCGGCCATGCCGGAGGAGAAAGAACAGGCGCAGATGCTCCCGGCAGGCCTGCAACGCGACGGTTGGCTCGCACGGCGACGGCTGGCGCGGCAGGTGGTCGCAGAGGCACGCGGGGTGAAGCCGGCTGATGTTCTGGTGGCGAAAGACGTTCGGGGGCGTCCGGTTCTCGAGCGCGCAGGCCTCGGATTTCACCTCTCCTTTGCGGCCCGCGAGGCTCTGGCGCTGATCGGCATCGCCGATCGGCCGATCGGCATCGATCTCGAAATCGAAGTGCCGAACCTCGTCATTCCGTTCAATGTCCTGCGGGAAGACGAGCGCGCCTGGCTCGCCGCGCAGCCCGATGCGTTGCGCGCTTGCGGCTTCCTCCGAATCTGGACGGCCAAGGAAGCGATCGTGAAGGCGATCGGGCAAGGCTTCCGCATCACGCCCGAGCAGATCGTTCTTCCCGGACTTTCCTGCGAGGATGTGGATATCCGCGATTGGGCGAATTCGGGCGAAAAGATGGCGGATTCTTCTGAGCAGGCCCGCCTGTCGATCTTGACGTGCGAGGCGCTTCGCGTGTTTGTCTCGCGTTCAGACGGGGATGAGCGTGGGGAAACGCGGCGCGTGAGTGTCGCAGTGGCACAATCCACTGTGCGAGGGCCGGCCGCCCCGCTACGCCAACAGGGATAGAATGACCATGGAATCGATCACGCCGTATCTGGCACCGCTGTTCAAGATCATCTGGATCGATCTCCTGCTCTCGGGAGACAATGCCGTGGTGATCGCGCTGGCCTGCCGCGCGCTTCCGCCGGAACAGCGCCGCATGGGCATGATCCTGGGTGCCGGCGCTGCGATCGGCTTGCGCATCATCTTCGCGATCTTCATCACCTACCTGCTCAACGTGCCCTTCCTGAAGGTGGTGGGCGGCCTTCTGCTGCTGTGGATCGGCGTGAAGCTGGCCGTGGGCGAGGATGAGGACGCGCATAGCGTTGAATCGAGCGATAATCTCTGGCGGGCCGTGCGCACCATCGCCATTGCCGATGCCGTGATGAGCCTCGACAACGTTCTCGCCATCGCGGCGGCGGCGGGCGGCAATATCTGGCTCTTCGTCTTCGGCCTGCTGCTGTCGATCCCGTTGATCATCTTCGGCTCGCAGCTTCTCTCGACCCTGATCGACCGCTTCCCCGTCATCGTCTGGGGCGGTGCGGCGCTGCTCGGCTGGATCGCCGGCGAGATGCTGGTGACCGACCCGATCGTGATGGATTGGATCAAGGCCCTGAACCCCGCCTACCTGACGAATGTGCAGGAATCCGACGGCCATGGCGGGATGGTGTCGAAGATCATGCCGATCGCGGTCATCTTCTACGGCGCGGCCGTTGTGGGAGCGGCGGCTGTGCTGGGCATCGGCCGCATCGTGAAGGGCAGGAAGGCCGAAGCGGTCTGATCCATCCGGCCATCGCTGCGAGATCATCGACCCGGGCTTCGGCCCGGGTTTTCTTATTGGCCGATTCGCAACCGGGGACGAGGCGCAGGCATGCCCGCCTGGAACGGGCTCAGCCGGGAAAGGTTGGGGTGATGACGTGGCTTTGGGGAATGGTACAGTCGGGTGGACTTGAACCACCGACCTTCGGAGCCACAATCCGACGCTCTAACCAACTGAGCTACGACTGCATCCGGCGAGAGCCCTAGAGGCAAAACGCGACGATTTCAAGCATCTCTCGCGCACGAGATGAAAAAGCCGGCGCGCGGATTTGCCACGCGCCGGCTCTGAAATGGCCTCTCGTCGCCTTAATGGCGGAGCAGCAGGTTCAGCGAGGCGCGCAGCGGCGCCGTCACGTCGTTGGCGACCTTGCTGGCAAGCGCAGCCATGTCCTTGCTGCGGCTCTGCGCCATCTCGATCTGAGCGACGAGGAAGCTTTGCTGCGCCGTGAGGAGTTCGGGCAGTGACTTGGTCGCGGCCAGCGTCTTTGCATGGTCGAGATGCGCCTGGGTCTGCGCCTTGGCGATCTCGAAAAGTTTAAATCCAAGCGCGCGGGAGCCTTCCTGCGCAGCCTTCATGCTGTCTTCAAGCTGGCTCGTCGCCGTCTCGGCCATGGTTTTCACTTCGGCATACTGGCCGCGGAACACGGTAATCGCCTTCTCGGTGCTTGCGCGCACATTCTCCTGCAGCACGTTGACGGGCTTGAGAACATCCATCGGCTTGGCCGGAGCGGCAGCAATGGGCACATTTTTTTCAATCTTGGGTGAGGAGGCGACCTTGGGCAAGGAGTCCTCCGCTTTCGGCTGGGTCGGGGTCGCAGCCTTCGGCGCTTCGACCCTGGGCACCTCGAACTTCGGCGCCTCGATCTTGGGTACTTCGACCTTGGGCACTTCAACCTTGGGCGCTTCAACGGCCGGAGCAGGCTTGGTGGCAACTGGCGCGGGTTTCAACTGCGCCGGCTTTGCTTCCGGGCTCCTGGCCGCAGCCGGCTTCATTTCGACAGGCTTGCTCTCCACAGGCCTTGCCTCAAGCTTGGCTTCCAGCGGCTTTGCAACAGCGCGAGCAACGGGTGCTGCCACCTGGGCCGGCACGGGCGGGAGGGGTGAGGGGGCGGGTGCCGCCGATTTGGAACCGCCTACGGGCGGTTTCTTGGAACTGGCCATGGTCTCTCTCCTCGGATGAGGGCCCAACCGGGCACAAAACGACAATCGATGATCAAAAATCTAACACCGTCCATTGTGCGGCGCAACAATTATTGTGCGATGCAGCATAATCAATCCTCGACAAGGCGGAATGTTCCTGCGAGCACGCTTGACCGCCCCCCTCCCCTATGGCAAGGGCTCGCTCCTGGCGTTGCTGATGTAGCTCAGTGGTAGAGCACTCCCTTGGTAAGGGAGAGGTCGAGAGTTCAATCCTCTCCATCAGCACCATCCATCCTCTGAATTTTTGGGCCTTCTGGTTTCCACCGGCCTGAAATCGCGCAGTTTCGCGCCGAACGACGCGGGAAAATGACGACTGCTCGAACTTCTGGTCGGAAGGTCCGTGGGGATCAGAACACGACGCATGGGGCATCACCGTCAAGGTCGGCCTTTCTGATGGTCGGGCTCAACCGTTACTGTTCGCCTCATTGCGCCCGTCGTTTCACAGCAGTTCCAGTGTGAAAGGGATGAAAACTGCTCCAATCCTTTCCATGGACCGCATTTGAATCCGATTCTAATCTGCCTCGGTCTGTGGAGCTTCGGGTCTGTTCTGCCATGCGGTGGAACTGGATTGGGGCCGTCTCGGCAAATCCACTGCCGCCGCAGGCGTTTCTTCAGCCTGGCGCAGGAGTAACACTCTGGCGAACATGTTGAATTCGAGCGTTGAAAACGGAGGGCATCGACCTTACCTCTCGTGCCAAGTCATATCATTCGAAGGAGAGCGAAAGCCGTGCAGCACGATACTCCGCTGATCGCCACGATTGCTGTCGGCCTTGGTCTTGCCTTCGTGCTGGGCGTGGTCGCGCAACGTTTCCGGTTGCCGCCCATCGTGGGATATCTCGTGGCCGGCATCATGGTGGGGCCCTTCACGCCCGGCTTCGTGGCAGACCAGAAGCTCGCGGTGGAACTCGCGGAGATCGGTGTCATCCTGCTGATGTTCGGCGTGGGCTTGCATTTCTCGCTGAAGGACCTGCTCTCTGTGCGGGTGATCGCCGTGCCAGGCGCGCTCGGCCAGATCGCTGTCGCAACCCTGCTCGGCATGGGCCTCGCCTGGACGATGGGCTGGGGCATGGGCGCAGGCCTTGTCTTCGGGCTTGCGCTTTCGGTCGCGAGCACCGTGGTGCTGCTGCGCGCCCTGCAGGAACGACGGCAGGTGGAGACCGAGAAGGGCCGGATCGCTGTCGGCTGGCTGATCGTCGAAGATCTTGTGATGGTGGTGACACTGGTTCTCGTTCCGCCGCTGGCCGCCCTGCTCGGCGGCAAGGCACCGGCGGAGATGGCAAGCCCCGGCCTTGCGGCCTCGCTGGGTGTGGGCCCGGTCTGGGGCACGCTGCTGATCACGGCGGCGAAGTTGGCCCTGTTTGTCGCGTCTATGCTCGTCATCGGCCGCAAGCTCATCCCCTGGATACTGCATTACGTGGCCCATACCGGCTCGCGCGAATTGTTCCGCCTGGCGGTGCTCGCCATCGCGCTCGGTGTCGCTTTCGGCTCGGCGAAACTGTTCGGCGTCTCCTTCGCGCTCGGGGCCTTCTTCGCCGGCATGGTGCTGGCGGAATCGCCGCTCAGCCATCAGGCTGCGAAGGAAACCCTGCCGCTGCGCGATGCCTTTGCGGTGCTGTTCTTCGTTTCCGTGGGCATGCTGCTCGATCCGCGGGTCCTTGCGAACCATCCCTTCGCGGTGATCGCGACCTTCCTGATCATCACGGTGGGAAAATCAGTCGCGGCCTATCTCATCGTGCGCGCCTTCGGCTATTCGAACAGCGTCGCCATGACGATTTCGGCGAGTCTTGCGCAGATCGGCGAGTTCTCCTTCATCTTGATTGTACTGGCGGTGAAGCTCGCGATCGTGCCGCAGGCCGCGAGCGATTTCGTTGTGGCGGGCTCGATCCTGTCGATTCTCGTCAACCCGCTGATGTTCCTTGCGATTGACCGTATCTACGCGCAGCGCGCCACTGGTGATGCGCCTGTTTTACCCGCCGCTCCGCGCGCCCCTCCCGAAGAGGAGGAGCCGACGCGTCTCACCGACCACGCCGTTCTCGTGGGGCATGGCCGCGTGGGTTCGCGCCTGCGCGCGGACCTGCAGGCGCGCGGCATCGCCCATCTCGTTGTGGAGGAGGAGGCCGAGACGGTCGAGGCGCTCAAGACGGAGGGTGTGGAGGCCTTCCTGGGCCCCTGCGGCGAGCCCGCCATGCTGGAAAGGCTGAACCTCGCCGGGGCCCGCTACCTGATCTCGGCCATCCCGGATGCTTTCGAGGCCGGGCATCTTGTCGAAGCGGCGAAGGCGGCCAATCCCGGCATCTGGGTGGTGGCGCGAGCGCACAGCACGGAGGCGGTGGAATATCTCACAAAAGTGGGCGCGGACAAGGTTCTGATGGGCGAGGAAGAACTTGCGAAGGGCATGGCTGCCGCTCTGGGCTGAAGACTGGTCCGCCCTTCCCGCGTTCCCTTCCGGCGGTCGCGGAAATCCGCAATCGCCTCCCGCCCGCGCAAGCGCTAGGTTCAGAAGGGAAAACCGCAAGTTTTCGCGCGAAGAAGGGAACGCGCCAGGCATGAACGAAGCGGAACGCTCGCCCGGACCGATGCGTTCGAAATCCCGTACCGGCCTGCGCCGGCGCGAACGCATGGCGCGCGCCATGCTTGCGG
Organism: Methylobacterium sp.; assembly: GCA_020252865.1. Lineage (GTDB taxonomy): Bacteria > Pseudomonadota > Alphaproteobacteria > Rhizobiales > Beijerinckiaceae > Rhabdaerophilum. Next base: position 3,156 of record JADCCH010000150.1, on the reverse strand, counting down.
CCGTCCCGCTCATCGCGATCGCCCTGCTCGCGGCGCTGATCTCCGGCATCCTCTGGTATGTCGAGCGCCAGGAACAGGAGCGCAGGCGCGTTTCCCTGCTCACCGATGCGCTCTGGGTCGAGCAGACCCTGCGCTTCCAGCTTGGCGTGAAAGAGGATGCGCTTGCCCGCCTCGCGCTCGATTCCGGGCGCTGGGCGGCGAATGACGAGGCCTTGCTCGGCAACGCGCGGCAGGTGATCGCGTCGACCCCGGAGATGGCCTCGATCAGCTGGTTGCTTGACAATGGCGGCATTCATCTCGCCATTCCTTCCGTGGGAGACCGCCCCTCGCTCGATGCCCGCAACGAACTCATCCAGCGCTCCCTCTCGGCGAACATGCGCCCGATCTATGGCAGGCCCCGCGCGGTGCAGGGTGACCGCTCCGTGATCGACATGGCCGCCCCGGTGGCCGATGGTTCCGGCCCCGCCGTGATGGTGGTCGCGACCATTGCGATCGACGCGCTGCTCGCGCGGCACGTGCCATGGTGGATCGCCGAGAAATACGATGTGCGGCTCCTGGATATGGCGGGGCGCATCCTTGCCTCGAAGTCGCGCAGCAAGCCCAGTGAAAGCCGCGAGAGCCTTGCGATCAGCTTTGATCCGCCCCTGCCGGGCGCGGTGCTGCAGATCGCGCCGCATACCGAAGCGGGGGTGAACACCAATAGCGTGCTGATCGGCGCGATTGTCGCACTGGCCCTGCTCGCCATGGTCTCGCTCGTTCTTGCGCATCGCCATGTGCGCAAGAGGCTCGATGCGGAAACGGCCTTGCGCGCCGAATCGGCTTTCCGCAAGGCGATGGAGGATTCCCTCACGGTCGGCATGCGCGCCCGCGATCTCGACGGGCGGATCATCTATGTCAATTCCGCCTTCTGCCGGATGCTCGGCGTGGATGCCGGGACGCTCGTGGGCCAATCCCCGCCCATGCCCTACTGGGACCCCGATGACCTCGCCCGCACCCGAGCGATCCATGATCGGGTGCTCGCCGGCGATGCGCCGCCGGAGGGATTCGAGCTGAAATTCCGCCGGGCCGATGGCGCGCTTTTCGACGTTCTGATCTACGAGGCACCGTTGATCGATGCCGCGGGCAAGCATGCGGGCTGGATGGCTTCCGTGCTCGACATCACGGATCGCAAGCGCGCCGAGGAAATGGCAAAGGCGCAGGAGGATTCGCTGCAGCGGACGGCCCGCCTCGTGACCATGGGCGAGATGGCTTCCACCCTCGCGCATGAATTGAACCAGCCGCTCGCGGCCATCGCCTCCTATGGCGCGGGCTGCCTCAACCTTGTGAAGGCACCGAAACCCGATACCGCGCGCATCACGGAAGCGCTCGAAAAGCTCGGCGGCCAGGCGCAGCGTGCCGGGCAGATCATCCGCCGCGTGCATGATTTCGTGCGCAAGAGCGAACCGAAGATCGCACCCAATCCGGTGGCACCCATGCTCGCGGAATGCATCGCCTTCGCGGAAACTGAAACGCGCAAGGCCGGCGTGAGCGTGGAACTCGACATGCCGGAAAACCTTCCCGAGGTGGAAGCCGATCCCATCCTCATCCAGCAGGTGCTGATCAACCTCCTGCGCAACGGCGCGGAGGCGATGAGCCAGACCCCACGCGCCCTGCGCCGCATGTGCATCCGCGTGGGCCAGACCGAGGGTTGCGTCTCCATTTCCGTGGAAGATCGCGGCACAGGCATCCCCGAACAAATCCGGGGGCGGCTGTTCGAGCCCTTCGTCTCCAGCAAGCCGGATGGCATGGGCATGGGCCTGAACATCTGCCGCACCATCGTGGAATTGCACGAGGGCCGCCTGCAGGTGGCCCCGCGCCCCGGCGGCGGCACGATCTTCACGGTGCTCCTTCCCGTGGCGAAAAGGCTGGACCTGGCCTCGTGAGCAAGCAGGTTCCTCTCGTCCATATCGTCGATGACGAGCATGCGGTGCGCGATTCCTTGGCATGGCTGCTGCAATCGCGCGGCATCGATTCGCGCGGCTATCCATCCGGCGAAGCCTTCCTCGAGGTCTATCGCGCGGATCTCGACGGGGTGGTGATCCTCGATATCCGCATGGATGGGCTTTCTGGCCTGGAAGTGCTCGACAGGTTGATGGAGGGCGGTGCGACGCAGCCCATCATCATGCTTTCGGGCCATGCTGATGTGCCGGCCGCGGTGGCGGCGCTGAAGAAGGGCGCGGTGGATTTCTTCGAAAAACCCTTCAGTGACAACCAGATGGTTGACCGCATTCTCGAACTCCACGCAATGAGCCTCACGCGGCGTTCCGAGCGCACAGCGCGCCTCGCGGTCGAGACGCGCCTCGCGAGCCTTTCAGAACGCGAGATGGAAGTGATGGAGCGGATGATCGCCGGGCGCCTCAACAAGCAGATTGCCGGCGATCTCGGGATCGCAATGCGCACGGTGGAAGTGCATCGGGCGCGCATTCTCGAAAAGATGGGCGTGCGCAATGCGGTGGAGCTCGCCGCCGTGCTGGGTCGTGCCGCGAGTCGCGAGGATGCCGGCCGCTGAGCCGCATCAGATATCGAAGAACACGGTTTCGTTCTCGCCCTGCAGGCGGATGTCGAAACGATAGACCGGCTTGCCCTCGCGCGTGGCGCGGGTGGCGAGCAACGTCGCCCGGCGATGCTGCTGCTCGATCAGGTTCAGCACGGGATCGGCAGCATTGGCTTCTTCTTCGTCGGCGAAATACAGCCGCGTGTTCAGCCCGAGATTGATGCCGCGCGCCACGATCCAGAGCGAGAGATGCGGCGCCTGCATACGCCCGTTCCGGCCCTTCACCGCTCCCGGCTTGACGGTTTCGAAGCTCCAGAGGCCGGTGTCGAAATCCGTGATGACCCGCCCCCAGCCTCGAAAGCCTTTCGCGACACTGCCGAAGCGCGGGTCTTCCGGGTGCGGATAGATGCCGTTCGAATCGGCCTGCCATACCTCGATCAGCACATCCTTCACCGGCGCGCCGGTGCCATCATGCACCAGGCCCTCGACGCGGATGCGCTCGCCAGGTGCATCTGGCCCCGCAAGGTCACGCCCGAGTTGATTGCTGTAGATATCGAAGCCGGCGGCACCCGGCGCGAGGCCGATATGCACATAGGGACCAGCGGTCTGCGAGGGTGTTTCCT
>JADCCH010000015.1 GCA_020252865.1 Methylobacterium sp. | reverse complement strand
CTGATTCAGTCAGATCGGCAACCGCTCTAGTCGATGAAATGCTTCGAAAGCTTCAGGCCCTGTGCCTGGTAGTTCGAGGCCTTTTCGCGGCCATAGAGCGCGCGCGGCAATTCCGCCATGCGCTCGTAGATCAGCCGGCCGACCACCTGTCCGTCCTCCAGGATGAACGGCACATCGCGTGAGCGCACTTCCAGCACACCGCGCGCGCCAGCGCCACCTGCCTCGGCATGGCCGAAACCGGGATCGAAGAAGCCCGCATAATGCACGCGGAACTCGCCAACGCCGGCATCGAAGGGCACCATTTCCGCCGCATGATCCGGCGGCACGTGCACGGCTTCCTTCGAGGCGAGAATGTAGAACTCGTTGGGGTCGAGGATGAGTTCGCGCCGCCCCGAGAGATGGATCGGCTCCCAGAATTCCGCCTTGCGATAGGCGCCCGGCCTGTCGACATCCACGAGGCCCGTATGCCGCTTGCCGCGATAGCCCACGAGGCCACCGCGGTCGAAGCCGGAGAGATCGACCGAGAGCGCCACGCCATCCTGGATCAGCGCCGTATCCTGGTCCACGAGCCGCGCGCGCTGGTGGAGGGCGAGCAGCGCCCGATCGTCCACCCGCGCATCGCCCCGCCGGAAGCGGATCTGCGACAGGCGCGAGCCCGTGCGGACAAGAACCGGGAAGGTGCGCGGAGAGATCTCCGCGAAGACCGGGCCAGCATAACCCGCTGCGATGGCATCGAAGGCAGCGGCATGGTCGACGATCACGCGCGTGAAGACATCGAGCCGGCCGGTGGAACTCTTGGGGTTCGCGCTGGCGGACACCTTCTCTGGCAAGGCGAGGGTCTCCAGCACCTCGGCGATGTAGACGCAGCCTGTCTCCAGCACCGCGCCGGCCGTCAGGTCGATCTCGTGAAGCGCGTAATGGGCGATGCGTTCGGCCACCGAGCCATTCGCGCCCGGCAGGAAGCGCGCGCGAATGCGCCAGGCCCGGCTGCCCAGCCTGAGATCGAGGCTCGCGGGCTGGATCTGCCCCTCGACCAGCGGAACAGCAGACCGGATCGCGCCCTCGGCAAGGAGCGTCTCGATCATCCCGTCGGAATAGATGCCGGGCCGATACGCCGCGGCCGGAACCGCGTTGCCCGTCAAACCCTGCGCCGCCAAGGGCTCCTCCTCCATCCAGCCCTCAACGGCTAGAGGATGCGCCCCTGCGCGGCAATCCGAGGCCGGGATTGTCCACGGAATTCATTGACCTTCGCGTCGGCTGGCCCCATCCTGCAGCCTTGCCCGCATCGAGAGGAGTGCTCACGCGGTGTATCGCGCCGTTACCGAAGGCATCGAGGTCATCGTCCACCCCGCATTCGAGCCGGAACGGTCGAACCCGGAGGAAGGCAACTATTTCTGGTCCTATGCCATCCGCATCCGCAATCTCGGCGAGGTGACGGTGCAGTTGCGCGCGCGCCACTGGGAAATCACCGACGCCAATGGCCGCGTGGAGCATGTCCGCGGGCCGGGCGTGGTGGGCGAACAGCCGATCCTGAAACCGGGCGAGAGCTTCAATTACTCGTCTGGCTGCCCGCTCACGACCAGCCAGGGCATGATGGTCGGCCGCTACGAAATGGTCGCGAGCGATGGCCGCCGGCTGATGGTCGAGGTCCCCGCCTTCTCACTGGACATTCCGGATGCCCGGCGCGTCATGCATTAGGGGGAAAGCGGCAGGCCGAGCCGGTATTTGCGCGAGCAGAATTCGCAGGTGATGCCGATCTGCCCATCATCCTCGCGCATATCCGAAAGATCCTCGGGCGGGAATTGCGCGAGCATCTGGCGGATCTTCGCCTCCGAACAGCGGCACTGGTCGGCGATCGCCAGCGGGTTCTGGACCGTCACACCGCGCTCGTTGAAGAGGCGATAGAGCAGCCGGTCGAGGCCGAGCGAAGGGTCCACGAGTTCGAGATCCTCGGTGGTTTCCACCAGGCTCCGCGCCTCCACCCAGGCATCATCCTCCGCCACCTCGTGCTTCGGTGTGCCGGCCGGTGCATCGCCGGGATCGAGATCGGCCACGCGCATCCGCTCTGTTGCCTGCGGCAGGAACTGGGCGAGAATGCCGCCCGCGCGCCAGCGCTGGCGACGGGTGCCGGCGATCATCACCTGCTCCTCGGCCACCGCAAGACGGACGACGGAGGGGATCTGCTCGGATTGCCGGAAATACTGCATCGCCGCCGCTTCGAGCCCCTGCCCGTCGAGGCCGACAATGCCCTGATAGCGCGATTGCAAGGCTGTCTGCTCGATGGCGAAGCCGAGATAGCCCGGCCCGAGCAATTGCCCATCGCGGGCATTTGCCGGCAGCTTCTCCACCGCTTCCGCATCGAAGCGAGCATAGGCGCGCATGTCGGCGGGCGTGGAGAAATCCACGACGAGCATGGAAACCGGGCCTTCGCTCTTTGTCTGCAACTGGAAGCGGCCGTCGAATTTCAGCGACGAACCCATCAACGCCGTCAGCGCGATGGCTTGCGCGAGCAGGCGCTCCACCTTCGGCGGGTAGGCATGGCGCGCGAGGATTTCATCAAGCACCTTGCCGAGCCGCACGGAGCGGCCGCGCGTATCCAGCGCCTCCACCCGGAAGGGCAGGACGATGTCATCCGAGCCAAGCGGCAAGGAGAAGGGCTGGCCCTCTCCCATCAGCCGAGGCTCGCGCCGTAGCACCAGGCGAGCACGCTCTTCTGCGCGTGCAGGCGGTTCTCGGCCTCGTCGAACACCACGGATTGCGGCCCGTCGATCACCTCGTTGGTGACCTCCTCGCCGCGTTTCGCCGGCAGGCAATGCATGAAGACCGCTTCCGGCGCCTCTGCCATCAGGCGGCTGTTCACCTGATAGGGCTTCAACAGATTGTGGCGGCGGCCGCCATCGGTATCGCCCAGCGACACCCAGCTGTCGGTGATGACGCAATCCGCGCCCTTCACCGCCTCGGCGGGATCACGCAGGAGCGTCAGCTTCGCACCATTGGCCCTGCCCCATTCGATCAGGTCATCGGGCGGCGAAAGTTCGGCCGGGGTTGCGATTTTCATCGCGAAACCCAGGCGGGCCGCGGCATGAATCCACGAGCGCAGCACGTTGTTCATGTCGCCCGTCCAGGCGATCATGCGCCCGGCGATCGGCCCGCGATGCTCCTCGAAGGTCAGCACATCCGCCAAAACCTGGCAGGGATGCGAGGTCTTCGTCAGACCGTTGATGACAGGCACGGTCGCGTATTCCGCGAGTTCCTTCAGCTGGGCGTGGCTGAGGATGCGGATCATGATGCCGTCGACATAGCGCGAGAGCACGCGCGCGGTATCGGCGATGGTCTCGCGCTCGCCAAGCTCGATCTCCTTGCCCGTGACCATGATGGACTGCCCGCCGAGTTCACGGATGCCCACGTCAAAGCTCATGCGGGTGCGCAAGGAGGGCTGCTCGAAGATCATCGCGATCTTCCTGCCCTTGAGGATCTTGTCACTGTCACGCAGGTTGCGGCGGCGGGCCTTCAGGGCCTTCGCCTGCTCCACAAGCGCGCAGATGGTGCTCGGGTCGAGATCCGAAAGATCAATGAAATGCCGGAAGCCGGCCGGAAGCTTGGTTTGTGTCATGGGATCACGAGAAAAGGGGATCGGCCCCCGCATGGCGACGGGGGCCCGGACGCGAGAGGCTCAGGCCGCGTTGCTGGATTTCCGCGCGAAGGCGCTGGCGGCGCGCTCGATGGCCTCGGTCGCGCATCGCACTTCCTCCTCGCCGATGATGAGCGGCGGAAGGAGACGCACCACGTTGTCACCCGCGCCCACGGTCAGCAGGCCCTCGTTGCGCAAAGCCGCCACGAATTCCGTGTTCGGCACCTGCATCTTGAGGCCCATCAGCAGGCCGGAGCCGCGCACCTCGGCAATCACGCCGGGGAAGCGGTCCTTCAACTCCGCGAGGCGCTGCGAGAGGCGCAGCGACATCTGCTGCACATTCTCGAGAAAGCCCGGCGCGGTGACGACATCGAGCACCGCATTGCCCACGGCCATGGCGAGCGGGTTGCCGCCATAGGTGGAACCATGCGTGCCCGCGACCATGCCCTTGCCGGCCTCGCGCGTGGCGAGGCAGGCACCCATGGGGAAGCCGCCGCCAATGCCCTTCGCGACAGCCATGATGTCGGGCGTGATGCCCGACCATTCATGCGCGAAGAGCTTGCCCGAACGGCCGACCCCGCTCTGCACTTCATCCAGCACGAGGAGGATGCCGTGCTTGTCGCAGAGCTCGCGCAAGCCCCGCATGCATTGCGGCGGAACGGGCCGCACACCGCCCTCGCCCTGTACCGGCTCGATGAGAATGCCGGCGGTCTCGGGGCCGATGGCGGCCTCCACCGCCTTATGATCCCCGAAGGCCACCTGATCGAAGCCTTCGACCGGCGGGCCGAAGCCTTCAAGATACTTCTTCTGCCCGCCCGCCGCGATGGTCGCGAGTGTGCGCCCATGGAAGGCACCCTCGAAGGTGATGAGCCGATAGCGCTCGGGATTGCCGTTGGCGGCGTGATATTTCCGCGCCATTTTGATGGCGCATTCCAGCGCTTCCGCGCCGGAATTGGTGAAGAACACCACATCCGCGAAGGTGAGTTCCGTCAAGCGCTTCGCAAGCCGCTCGCCTTCGGGAATCCGGTAGACATTCGAGACATGCCAGAGCTTACCGGCCTGCTCGGTGAGCGCGTTCACGAGATGCGGATGCGCATGGCCCGCGACATTCACCGCGATGCCCGCCGCGAAATCGAGGAAGCGTCGACCATCGGTCGCGGTAAGCCACGCTCCGTTCCCTCGCTCGAAGGCCAGTTCCGCCCGCGCATAGGTCGGCAGCAATGCCGATTGCGTGTTCGGTTCGACCTTGGGGACGCCGCCCGGGGCGTTCTTGAGGGAAGTGTTCATGGCGATCCTGACCGGAGGTCCTCTCTCCTGAAGTTGATGTCGGAAGGCTTGTGCGAAAAAAGAACGCCGCCCGGCTCGGGCGGCTTTCCTCTCACGCTGTGTCAGCGATTTCCCTAGAAAAGTCAAGATTCGCCCCCACATCACCATGCTTTCCGCCTTCCGGCTCATGGCATCTTGCCGGCATGGAGAGGCGGGGCTGATATGTCCGTCGCACCAGATCGCTGTTGAAAACGGTGAAGTTGTGCCTTCAGGTGCTCAACAAGGGGACCCCGAAGCGTCTAGGGTGTCGCCAATGACAGATGGGGATAGCGGGGCTTTCTGAACGGCCCATGCTCCATCGGGTTCACGAGTATCAGTCATGTTCGGGCGGAGTTTTCGTCACCTCGCAAGGCGGCATGCGCGAGGCCGGCAGAGGATTCGCCCTGGAAGGCGAGGAGGCATGGATGTCCTGGGATGACGGTCGGATCGAACGGCTGAAGAAGCTGTGGTCGGACGGGTTGAGTGCCAGCCAGATCGCGGCGGAACTCGGCGGTGTCACGCGGAATGCGGTCATCGGCAAGGTGCATCGCCTTGGCCTTTCCGGCCGCGCCAAATCGAAGCCGGCCACGGTTGCCCGCCCGCGGGCGAAGACCACCGTGAAGCAGGCGCGCATTCCCGTCGCCACCACGCGCGGCAATCTCGCGGTGATCGAGATGGTTGAGACCGAGGTGGAGGTGATCCGGAAGCCGGCCGAGGTGCTGATGATCCCGCTCTCGCGGCGGATCTCCATCATGGAGCTGCGCGAAGGCCTGTGCAAATGGCCGATGGGCGACCCGCTGGATGGTAATTTCGCCTATTGCGGCGCGGATTCAGGCGTGGGCAAGGTCTATTGCGACGCGCATTGCCGCATCGCCTACCAGCCGCAGAATGATCGTCGCCGCGCGGGCTGAAGCGCGCGGCATCGCTGGAATTTCAACGGGGGTCGCGAGCCCCCTTCCTTGTTGCAGGAAGCTCTACCCGCCGAAGGTCTCATCGAAGGCGTAGCCCGTGCCGCGCACGGTGCGGATCGGGTCCTTCTGGCCCCGTCGGGTCACGGTCTTCCGCAGGCGACCGACATGCACATCCACCGTGCGCTCGTCGATATAGGTGTCGCGGCCCCAGACGCCGTCGAGCAGTTGGCTGCGGGAATAAACGCGCCCGGGATTCTGCATCAGGAATTCCAGCAGGCGGAATTCCGTGGGCCCGAGATGCAGTTCCTTCCCGGCGCGATGCACACGCTTCGCGCGGCGATCCACCAGCAGATCGCCGAGTTCCAGCCGATCCGAGAGATGATCCGGCTTCGTGCGACGCAGAAGCGCGTTCACCCGCGCCATCAGCTCCGGCACGGAGAAGGGCTTCACGATGTAATCATCCGCACCCGTTTCGAGGCCGCGGACGCGATCGGGTTCCTCGCCGCGCGCGGTGAGCATGATGACCGGCAGCCGCACGGTTTCCTTGCGGGAGCGCAGCCTGCGGCAGATCTCGATGCCCGAGAGGCCGGGCATCATCCAGTCGAGCAGGAGAAGATCCGGCGGGTCTTCCTTGATGCGCAGATCGGCTTCGTCGCCGCGCGCCACATGCTCCACGGCGAAGCCTTCTGCCTCGAGATTGTAGCGCAGGAGAACCGCCAGCGCCTCTTCGTCCTCGGCGATCAGCACGCGCAGGGCCATGGCATCACTCCGGCCTCAGGCCCTTGGTATAATGCGTGTCTTCCGCCTTGGGGCGTGGCCCCGCCAGCGGCTCGCCAGTCTCGACCAGGTGCACGGTCTCGGCGATGTTGGTTGCATGATCGCCCACGCGCTCGACATTCTTGGCGATGAACAGGAGATGCGCGCAATAGGTGATCGCGCGGGGGTCTTCCATCATGTAGGTCAGCAATTCGCGGAAGAGCGAGTTATGCAGCGCATCGATCTCCCCGTCCCGCAGCCAGACCTCGCGGGCGAGATCCGGCCTGTTCTGCGAGAAACTGTCGAGCACCAGCTTCAGTTGCTCCTGCACCATGCGCGCCATGTTCTGGATGCCGGAAAGCGTGCGCGTGCCGATCATGGTCGAATCCATGGCGCGGACACGCTTGCCGATGTTCTTGAAAAGATCGCCGATGCGCTCGATGTCCCCGGCAATCCGCACCGTGCCCATCACGGCGCGCAAGTCATTCGCCATGGGCTGGCGCTTCGCGATGAAGACCACCGCGAGATCCTCGATCTCCTGCTGGAGGGCATCGAGGGCCTTGTCGCGCTGCACCACGGCCTCGGCGCGGGTCTTGTCGCCCTTCACGAGCGCATCGATGGATTCGACCAGCATCGCCTCGGCAATGCCGCCCATTTCGTTGATCTTGCGTGAGAGGACACCGAGTTCCTCGTCGAACGCCTTGACGGTGTGATTGTTCATGGGGCCCTCCCGTGCGATCAGCCGAAGCGGCCGGTGATGTAGTTGCGCGTCAGTTCCTGGCGCGGGTTCATGAAGATCTGGTCGGTCACACCGTCCTCGATCAGCTTGCCGAGATGGAAGAAGGCCGTGCGCTGCGAGACACGCGCGGCCTGCTGCATCGAATGCGTGACGATGACGATGGTGAAGTTCGAGCGCAGTTCGTCGATCAGTTCCTCGATCTTCGCCGTGGCGATCGGGTCGAGCGCCGAGCAGGGTTCGTCCATGAGGATCACTTCGGGCCGCACGGCGATGGCGCGGGCAATGCAGAGGCGCTGCTGCTGGCCGCCGGAGAGCGAGGTGCCGCTGTCCTTCAGACGGTCCTTCACCTCGTCGAAGAGGCTCGCCTTCCTGAGCGCGCCGAGGACGATCTCATCGAGTTCGGTCCTGTCCCGCGCAAGACCGTGCAGGCGCGGTCCATAGGCGACGTTCTCGTAGATGGATTTCGGGAAGGGGTTCGGCTTCTGGAACACCATGCCCACCCGCGCGCGCAGCAGCACGGGGTCGAGGCCGGGCTCGTAGATGTCGCGGCCATCCATGCGCAGATCGCCCGTCACCCGGCAAATGGGTATCGTATCGTTCATGCGGTTGATGCAGCGCAGGAAGGTGGATTTGCCGCAGCCCGAAGGGCCGATGAACGCCATCACGCCCTTCTCCGGCACATCGACAGACACGTCCTTCAGCGCGTGCTTGTCACCGTAATGGACGTTCACGTTGCGTGCCGCGATTTTCGGCCGCGGGCCTTCGCCCGTCTCGGGCGTGGCTGGAATGGTGGCTGTCTCGTTCATGGGGCGTCCTCGAAACGCGAAAAGGGGGAAAGGCCGGCTTACCAGCGGCGCTCGAACATCCGCCGCAGGATGACCGCCGCCGCGTTCATCACGAGCAGGAAGCCGAGCAGCACGATGATCGCGCCCGCCGTGCGG
>JADCCH010000149.1 GCA_020252865.1 Methylobacterium sp. | reverse complement strand
TCAATCTTCGACAAAAGAGACAGGAAATGTCGTGGATTTTTTGGTAGTTAAACTACATATTTCAGTAGCAATACGTTCAGGCATTCATGCCTTTGCGTTCGACGGCCCGCGCCATCTCCACCATTTGCTTCAGTGCTTTCCGCAAGGCGGTGCCGTCCTGGATCGGCGGATTGAAGGCGATGCGGGCCGTGCGATCGTTCAGCCCGAGGTCGAGACCATGGGGGTCGAGGCCGGTGGCACGCCAGGCACCGCCCGGCATCTTGCAGAGGAGGCGGGCATAGAGTTCGAGGGCTTCCGCATGGTCCTCGTTCATGTGGTCCACGGCGCCCTCCTCCATTTCCGCAAAAGCCGCGCGCTCCTTGATCGGCGAAAGGATATGGCTCGCCTCGGCGTCGAAAGCGCGCGCGAAACCGCCATTCAGCATCATGCGGACCGGTTCGAGCCGGTAGAAGGCGAAATCGGGGAAATCGACATAGAGCTTCGCCTTCGGGTGCCGCGCGAGGAAACGCCGGCGGATCACCGGGTCATCGGTCAGCCTCGCCTCCGCCACCAGCGTCAGGCGCGGATGGGCGAGGGGATCGCCGCGCCCGCCCTCGCCGAGAAGCAGCGAGCAGCGCGGATCGGCCTTCAGGTTCCGCGTGTGATGCGACAGGCCCGAGACAAGCACGATCGGCGCGCCATCGAGATCGGTTGCAACCGATGTCAGCGTCGTGATGGGAAAGCCCGAGGCGGAATCGAGGGTGCCCAAAGCGCCGACGCGGATCGCGCGCAACAGGTGACGCCCCAGCGCGACGGGGTCGAAATCCGCCGGTTGCCGCGGATCACGGGGGATGTCGACAGGCGATGTCGTCATGCCGGCGTCAAAGCTCCATGGTGCGTCATTTCTTGTGCGATACCATCTCTTTTCGTGGGCCGGTGGCAAGAAATTCCGGGCCTCCGTCGCTTTTGTCACAATTGGGTCTGATTTTCCTCTGGAATTTGGAGCAACTCGACCCCATCTGACCCACAGGTTTCATGATGGCGAGGTCTTCCCGCCGCGCCTGTGACAGGAAAAAACGATTATGCCGACGATTGCGCTGGTCGATGACGACCGCAACATCCTCACTTCCGTCTCGATCGCGCTTGAGAACGAGGGCTTCCGCATCCAGACCTACACGGATGGTGCCTCCGCGATTGACGGGCTGAAGCAGAACCCGCCGGATCTCGCCATCTTCGACATCAAGATGCCGCGCATGGACGGCATGGAACTGCTGCGCCGCCTGCGCCAGAAATCAGACCTGCCGGTGATCTTCCTCACCTCCAAGGACGACGAGATCGACGAATTGTTCGGTCTGAAGATGGGCGCGGATGATTTCATCCGGAAACCGTTTTCCCAGCGCCTGCTGGTCGAGCGCGTCAAGGCCATCCTGCGCCGTGCCGGCGCCAAGGATTTGCCCGCGAGCAAGGACGCGGATGCAAAGGCTCTGGAACGTGGCCACCTGAAAATGGACCCCGAGCGCCATGCCTGCACCTGGAAGGGCGACCCGGTGACGCTGACGGTAACCGAGTTCCTCATTCTCCAGTGCCTGGCCCAGCGCCCCGGCGTGGTGCGCAGCCGAAACGCCCTGATGGATGCGGCCTATGACGACCAGGTCTACGTGGATGACCGCACCATCGACAGCCACATCAAGCGCCTGCGCAAGAAGTTCAAGCTTGTCGACGACGATTTCGATATGATCGAAACCCTCTATGGCGTCGGCTACCGCTTCAAGGAAGCGTAAGGCTGGCCACAACGCCTGACCCGAGGGAGGCTGATGCTCGACCGGAAGCGTCCGGATCCCCGCTTGGAAGCGACGGCGGCGTCGATCGACACGCCGACGCTTTTGTTGCGCCTGCGCGGCATCCTCCGGCGCTTCACGTTCCGCGCGCGGCTCACGGTGGCGCGGCGGTTCTCCTCGAGCCTTACGCGGCGTATCGCGATCCTCAATCTCGCGGGGCTTGCGGCGTTGTTCCTGGGGTTCCTCTGGATGAACCAGACCCGGCTCGGGGTGATCGATGCCCGCAGCCAATCGCTCTCGCTTCAGGCCGAACTCATCGCCGGAGCGGTGGCCGGTGCCCTCACCACCGAGAACGATACCGGGGCTTTCGATCCCGACAAGTTCCTCCAGCAGCAATTGAACGAGGGGCTCGCGGGCGAAGAGCCGGCCGCGCCATGGTTCGAGTTCTCGATCAACCCGGCGCGGGCCGCGCCCATCCTGAAGCGGCTGGTTACGCCAACGCGGACGCGGGCCCGCATCTTTGATTCGGATGGTTTCCCGCTGCTCGATACGCGCGCTTTCTATGCGCCCGGCACTCTGGGCGATACGGCGACCGCGCCGGCCGCGAGCGATGAAGAGCAGACCCTCTTCTCGCGCACCTGGAATACCGTGAAGCAGCGCTTCGGCCGCTTCGACCTTTCCCCGCCGGAAGAGGGCCCCGGGCCCCGCCAGTTCCTGGAAGTCCAGCGGGCCCTGCAGGGCCTCGCGAGTTCGGTCGTGCGCGTGTCCACGGAGGGCCAGACGCTGGTTTATGCGGCAGCGCCGATCCAGCAGGCGGGGCATGTGCGCGGCGTCCTGCTGCTCTCGACGCAAGAGGGCGATGTCGATCGCATCATCGCCGAGGAGCGGAGCGATTTCGTGACCGTCTTCCTGATCGCTGCGGTTGTGATGCTGCTGCTCTCGGCCATGCTCGCCGGGACCATCGCCGAGCCCGTGCGCAAGCTTTCGGAAGCGGCGGATCGCGTGCGCCGCGGCATTCGTGCCCGCCACGAGATCCCCGATTTCTCCGATCGTTCGGATGAGATCGGGCAGCTGTCGCTGTCGCTGCGCGAGATGACCAACGTGCTCTACCACCGCATCGATGCGATCGAGCGTTTCGCGGCGGATGTGAGCCACGAGTTGAAGAACCCGCTGACATCCCTCCGCAGCGCGGTGGAGACGCTGCCGCTGGCCCGCAACCCGGAAAGCCGGGAGCGTCTGCTCGCCGTCATCCTGCACGATGTGAAGCGCCTGGACCGCCTCATCACCGACATTTCGGATGCCTCCCGCCTCGATGCCGAATTGCAGCGCAGCGAGGCCGAGCCGGTCGATATCGGGGCCTTGCTGCGCACCCATGTGGATATGCGGCAGGAGGTGGCCAACGAGGGCCAGCATCGCGTGGAACTTGTGCTTGTGCCCGAGGAAAGGCCCGTGCGCGGCCTGATGGTGCGTGGGCATGACAACCGGCTGGTGCAGGTCTTCGACAATCTCATCGAGAATGCGCTCTCCTTCTCTCCGCCCGGTGGCGTGGTTACCGTCACGGCCCGGCGGCGGGGCGGAAGGGTGGAGGTGGTGGTCGAGGATGAGGGGCCGGGCATTCCCGATCACGCGCTTGAGCGCATCTTCGAGCGCTTCTACACAGACCGGCCGGATCAGGGGTTCGGGCAGCATTCCGGCCTGGGCCTCGCCATTTCCCGGCAGATCGTGGAGGCGCATGGCGGCACCTTGCGGGCCGAGAACCGGCCGGGCCCCGAGGGCGCCAGCGGCGGGGCCCGCTTCATCGTCACCCTGCCCGCCTTCACGGGCGCCCGATGAAGGGCACGCGAAGCGATCCGCTCTATGTTCATGCCACCGCTCTGGTGATCGGCGATGTCGGATTGCTGATTTCCGGGCGGTCCAGGGCCGGAAAATCACATCTGGCGGAGGCGCTCATCGCGCTGGGGATCGCGCATGGCTTGCCAAGTGCGCTCGTAGGTGATGATCGCGTTGGCCTCGTGGCCGAGGAAGGCCATATACTCGCGCTTCCCCATCCGGCGATTGCCGGGCTGATCGAGCGACGCGGGACAGGCATCCTGCCGGTCCCGCATCAGCCGGAGGCGCAGCTGCTGCTGGAAATCGCGCTGGACCCCGCCGGGCCGGCCGAACCGGCACGGAATACGGTGGAGCGGTTGCCGGGATTGTTCCTCAACCGCATCACGACCGGGGAACAACCGCAGGCGCAAAGCTTGTTTCCTCTTGTTGTTCCGGCGCTGACGCCATAAATGAGCGGATTGCCGCTCTCGCGGCTGCCTTCGCGGCTTCTGTCCGAGCCAGCCCCTCCGGCTGGGCCAGGCGCTGGCGAAGCGACATTCCGGGCGTGGACGATATCTGCGTTCCGGATCAGGCGAACAGTCAGGATCTTGAATGATCGGATTGGTTTTGGTCAGCCACGGCCAGCTCGCGACGGAGTTTCGCGCGGCAATGGAGCATGTGGTCGGCAAGCAAACCCAGCTCGCGGTGGTCTGCATCGGGCCGGATGACGACATGGATGCGCGCCGGCAGGAGATCATCGGCGCCATCCATGATGTCGATACCGGCTCGGGCGTCGTGGTGCTGACGGATATGTTCGGCGGCACGCCGTCCAACCTCGCGATTTCGGCGATGAACGGCGAGAATGTCGAGGTCGTCGCCGGCATTAACCTGCCCATGCTCGTGAAGCTCGCGAAAGTGCGCGAAAGCCTGCCGCTTGCGGAAGTGGTGGTTCAGGCGCAGGATGCCGGTCGCAAGTACATCAACGTTGCCAGCCACATCCTCGCAGGAAAATAAGATGGACGGCACCGAGCTTCCCTGTCCGCCGCCGCCGGTCATCGCCGGGGCGCTCGCACGGGAATTGCCGGTGATCAACCGGAAGGGGCTTCATGCCAGGGCTTCCGCGAAGTTCGTGCAGTGCTGCGAGCAGTTCGATGCCGATGTGAGCGTCACCCGCTGCGGGGAAACCGTGGGCGGCACCTCCATCATGGGCCTGCTGACGCTCGCGGCGGCACAGGGCACGACCATCACGGTGCAGGCTACCGGCAGCCAGGCGCGGGAAGCGCTCGACGCGCTATCCGACCTGCTGGCGAACCGCTTCGGCGAGGACGAATAAACGCAAGCGCAAATCGCCCGCCCAAGACCGGCTCAAGGGATATAAAGAAATCTTTATGTCTTTATTGCGCTGCCGTTGGGCCTCTGCTATAAGCCGGCCTTTCGCACGCGGGCAGAGGCCTGTGGCGCGTCGTGCGCGGTTTTCGCGCCGTCATCCGAGGAACTTCGATGCAACACGATTACTTCGTCCGCGACATTGGCCTGGCCGGCTTTGGCCGCAAGGAAATCGAACTGGCCGAAACCGAAATGCCGGGCCTGATGGCCATCCGCGCCGAATACGGCCCGCAGCAGCCGCTGAAGGGCGCGCGCATTGCCGGTTCGCTGCACATGACCATCCAGACCGCCGTGCTGATCGAGACCCTCGTGGCGCTGGGGGCGGAAGTGCGCTGGGTCTCGTGCAACATCTTTTCGACCCAGGACCATGCCGCTGCGGCCATCGCGGCTGCGGGCATCCCGGTCTTCGCCTACAAGGGAGAGACACTGGAAGAGTATTGGGAATTCACCGCGAAGCTGTTCGACTGGCAGGGTGGCGGCGTTCCGAACATGATTCTCGACGATGGCGGCGATGCCACCATGCTCGTGCATTACGGCCTCAGGGCCGAACAGGGCGATGTGGCCTTCCTCGACAAGCCGGGTTCGGAAGAGGAAGTGATCTTCTTCAACCTCATCAAGAAGCTCCTCGCCGTGAAGCCGAAGGGCTGGTTTGCGCAGGTCGCGAAGTCGATCCGCGGCGTTTCGGAAGAAACCACCACGGGCGTGCATCGCCTCTACAAGCTCGCCGAAGAGGGCAAGCTCCTGTTCCCGGCAATCAACGTGAACGACTCGGTCACGAAGTCGAAATTCGACAACCTCTATGGCTGCCGTGAATCGCTCGTGGACGCACTGCGCCGCGGCACGGACGTCATGATGGCCGGCAAGGTCGCCTTCGTTGCGGGCTTCGGCGATGTGGGCAAGGGCTCGGCGGCTTCGCTGCGCCAGGCGGGCGCCCGCGTGATCGTCTCGGAAGTCGATCCGATCTGCGCGCTTCAGGCTGCGATGGAAGGCTATGAAGTGGCGACCATCGAGGATGCTCTGCCACGCGCCGACATCTATGTCACCGCCACCGGCAACAAGGACATCATCACCATTGACCACATGCGGCAGATGAAGGATCGCGCCATCGTCTGCAACATCGGCCACTTCGACAACGAGATCCAGGTTTCGGGCCTGAAGAACTTTAAGTGGACGAACATCAAGCCGCAGGTGGACGAGATCGAGTTTCCGAAGGGTAACCGCATCATCCTGCTGTCGGAGGGGCGCCTCGTGAACCTCGGCAACGCGATGGGTCATCCCTCCTTCGTGATGTCCTCGTCCTTCTCGAACCAAACGCTCGCGCAGATCGAACTCTGGCAGAACCGGGACAACGGCAAGTACCAAAAGAAAGTCTATACCCTGCCGAAATTCCTCGACGAGAAGGTCGCGGCGCTCCACCTCGAAAAGCTTGGTGTCAAGCTCACGAAGATGTCGAAGGATCAAGCCGATTACATCGGCGTTCCGGAGCAGGGCCCCTACAAGCCGGATCATTACCGCTATTGATTCCGCGCTGGCTCCCGCAGCCTGAGACCGTGAAAAAATTTCTCGACGCACCCGCCTCAAAACGGGTGCGTTAATTGTTTGCTAACCTCTTCCAGCCGGACTCTCCGCCTGCTTAAAGTGCCGGGCATTGGGGCACTGAAACTGATTCGCTTCCTGGTCTCGCGTGTTGGGCGGATGAACGCGAAGGGGATGCCGGGGCATGAATGGGGCGTCTGCGCAGAGCGGAAAGTCGGACCTTTTCGCGCGCCGGCTGGCCTGCGCCGGTCCATTGCTCCTGGCCCTTTCCGCCCAGGCCTTCGCTATCCCGGATGCGGCGACGGGCCTGCGCCTGTCCGGCCTCTCGAACAGCCGGCTGGATCTCACAAGCGCCGCGGTGGCGCTCTCCTTCGCGCTGATGGTGGTAGCGATCTACGCGACCTTCATTTCCATCCTGCATATCCGCGTGCGCAAGGCCTGGAGCGATCATGCCGTGGAGGCCACGCGCGCCCTGCATGAGGCGCAGGGACAAGCGACGCGGCTCGCGACCTTCCTCGCCGCGGACCGGCAGGTGATGATCGCGTGGGGCGGGGCTTCCGGCGAGCCCGAGATCGAAGGTGATCCCGGCGTTCTGCTCGAGGCCAATGCGAGTTCGCGCGTGCTGGCCTTCTCGGAATGGCTAACTACCGAGGATGCACAGAACCTCGAACGCGATGCCTTCCGGCTGCGGCAGGAGGGGCATTCCTTTAGCACGACCTTGCGCACCCTGCGTGGGGAACGCGTCGAGATCGAGGGACGCCCGGTCGCGGGACGTGCGATCATGGTCATCCGCCTGCTGCGGGGCGAGGGCCTTCAGATCGCGAAGCTTCAGGATGAGCGCCGGGCACTCGACCGGATGTTCTCCCAGATGCGCGGCATGCTGGATGCCATTCCACAGCCTGCCTGGCTGCGCGATGCGGCGGGCCGGCTGCTCTGGATAAACGCGGCCTATGTGCGCGCGGTGGATGCCCGCAACGATACCGAAGTGCTCGAACGGCAGGTGGAACTGCTCGACAGCGCGGATCGTGCGGCCATTCGCGAGGAGACCGGGCGCCGCGGCCAGTTCCGCGGCGCGCTGACCGCTGTCCTGGCGGGGGAGCGCCGCCGGCTGGATGTCGTGGAAGTGCGCGGCGAGCAGGGTGGCGGTGGCTTCGCCCTGGACATCACCGATCTGGAGGCGGCGCGCGAGGCGCTGGGACGCCAGATGGATGCGCATGTCCGCACGCTGGATGAATTGCCCACCGCCGTCGCGATGTTCGATCCGCGCCAGCAACTGACCTATTCCAACAAGGCATTCCGCGATCTCTTCGCGCTCGACGCGGCCTATCTCGCAACCGAGCCGACCAATGGCGAGATTCTCGATCGTTTGCGCCTCAACGGGCGCCTGCCCGAGGCCACGGATTACAAGGCCTGGAAAGCGGAGCTCCTCGCGCAATTCGCAAATATCGAAAGTGTCACCCATGCCTGGGTCCTTCCGAATGGCCGGGCCCTGCGCGTGGTGATCTCGCCCAATCCGCAAGGCGGCGTCACCTACCTGTTCGAGGACGAGACCGAGCGCTTCACGCTCGTCGCCTCCTATGATCGCCTCAAGGATGCCCAATGGGAGACGCTGATGGCGCTCTCCGAAGGTGTGGCGGTATTTGGTTCCGATGGCTGCCTGCAACTCTCGAACCCGGCCTTCGCCCGGCTCTGGCGCATGCAGCCCGAGGTTCTGCAGGGCAATCCGCACATCGAAGAGGTCGCCCGCGCCGGCGAGGCAGGGCTTTCGCGCCTGTGGCAGGAAATCGCGACGCAGGTCTGCAGTCTCGCCGATGCGCGTTCCGAGCAACAGGCCGAGGTGGTAACCGCGGAGGGCCGGACCCTGATCGTGACGACGACCCCGCTGCCCGACCGCGCGACCCTCGTGGCTGCTAGCGACGTCACCGATACGGTCGAGGCGGAGAAGCGCCTGCGCGAGCATAATCAGGCGCTGGAAGATGCCGCGCGCCTGCGCACCCAGTTCATCCGCTCGGTATCCTTCGAATTGCGCTCGCCGCTGCAGGTGGTGGTGGGCAATGCGCAGGCCCTGGCGGGCGGCGTGCTCGGGCCGCTCAGCGAGCGCCAGCAGGGCTATGCGCAGACGCTCGCGCAGGCCGCCGATGCGGTGCTCGCGCTGACCGATGACATCCTCGACCTTGCCAGCGTCGAGGAACGATCGATCGAACTCGCCCTGGAGCCCGTGGATATGGAGCGGGCCATCCAGGATGCGATGGAAGGCCTGAAGGACCGGCTCGGTGAGGCCAGGGTGCGCGTGGCGCTCAACATTGCCAATGGCATGCCCCCCATCGTCGCGGACCCGAAACGTGTGACGCATATCCTCTTCAACCTCATTGCCAACGCCATCTCCTATTCGGCGACCGGCGACACCGTGCGCCTCGCGGTGCGGCGCGAGGGCAGCCGGACGCTGATCGAGGTCTCGGATTCCGGGCGCGGTCCCGGCCTTGATGACATGGCTGGCCAACCGGGCATCGAGCGGCAAAATGCGCTGCGCTATTCCATGGCGCGCGCGCTGGTTCAGCTCCATCGCGGCAGCATTGCCTTCGCGGATGATCCGCGCGGCGGGCAGGTGACGATTGTCACATTGCCCGATCTGGGCCCCGTCGAGACACAAAGCGGACGGCTTTCGGCATGAACGGGCCAGCGCAATGGGTGATCGACCTGCCGGACGAGGCGGCGACCATCCAGGCGGCGATGCGGCTCGCGGGCGAGTTGCGCGCCGGCGATCTCGTGACGCTCGGCGGTGATCTCGGCGCGGGAAAGACGACCTTTGTGCGCGCCTTGATCCGGTCCGTTCTGGCCGATCCCGCAGCCGAGATTCCGAGCCCCACCTACACCCTGCTGCAGACCTATGAGGGCCCGCGCTTCAACATCGTCCATGCCGATCTCTATCGCATCACGGACCCTGCCGAACTGGCCGAACTCGGCTGGGAGGATGCCGCCGAGAATGCGCTGGTGCTGGTGGAATGGGCCGAGCGCGCCGGCGAAATCCTGGCGACGGATCGTCTTGAGGTGCATCTCGCCACAACCGGCCCCACCGGTGCCGGTCGCCGGCTCACCCTCACGGGCCATGGCAGTTTTGCGGGGCGCCTCGCACGCGCGCGGCAGATCCAGGCCGTGCTCGACCGCTCCGGCTTCGGCGAGGCTCGCCGCGACTACATGCTGGGGGATGCCTCCATCCGCGCCTATGAGAGGCTGACCGACGAGGCCACGGGCCGCAAGGGCATTCTGATGATTGCGCCACGCCGCCCGGATGGCCCGCCGATCCGCCTCGGCAAGCCCTATTCGACACTCGTGCATCTGGCCGAAAGCGTCCACGCCTTCGTGGCCGTAGGCGAGGCGCTTCGGCGCGAGGGTTTCTCCGCGCCTGAAATCTATGGCGCTGATCTGGATGCCGGCCTGCTCGTCATCGAGGATCTGGGCCTGGAAGGGGTCATCGACGCGAATGGCCCGATCCCCGAGCGCTACCGCGCGGCGGTGGAGATGCTGGCAGCGCTCCATGGGCGCAAACTGCCCGCGATCCTGCCTGTGGAGCCGGGCCAGCAGCTCAAGCTTCACGGTTATGATCTCGAGGCGCTGACCATCGAGGCGGAACTGCTGCTCGACTGGTATTTTCCCTATGCCGCGAAGCGCTCGCCCAATGCCAGCGTGCGCCTCTCCTTCGTGGATCACTGGGTTTCGGCGCTGGAACCGGTGGTTTCCGGCCCGAAGACCTGGACCTTGCGCGATTTCCATTCGCCCAACCTCATCTGGCTCGCGGAACGCGAGGGGCACCGCAAGGTGGGGCTGATCGACTATCAGGATTGCGTGCTGGGCCATCCGGCCTACGATGTCGTCTCGCTCACGCAGGATGCGCGCGTCACGGTGCCGGAGGCGCTCGAATTGCAGTTGATCGCGGCCTATGTCCGGGCGCGGCGCATGGCCGAACCGGCTTTCGATGTCGCAGGCTTCACAGCCGCCTATGCCCTGCTCGGCGCCCAGCGCGCGACCAAGATCCTCGGCATCTTCATCCGCCTCGACCGGCGTGATGGCAAGCCGGCCTACATGAAGCATCTGCCGCGCGTGGAGACCTATCTCAAGCGTTGCCTTGCGCATCCGGCCTTGGCAAAGCTGAGGAGGTGGTATGAAGTGAATCTCCCCGGATTCGCGCCCCCTCCCGAGGCGATGCATGCACGGAACGATGCGGATCACCCACGCGATGCTGCTGGCGGCGGGTCTCGGCACGCGGATGCGCCCGCTGACGGATGATTGTCCGAAACCACTGATCCGCGCGGGCGGAAAGACGCTGCTCGACCATAATCTCGATCAACTCGTCGAGGCCGGAATCGAGACAGTCGTCGTCAATGTTCATTATCTCGCCGAGCAGATCGAGGCGCATTGCGCAGCCCGCGCCGCGCCGAAGATCCTGATCTCGGACGAGCGAGCGGCCCTGCTCGATTCGGGGGGCGGCGTGAAGCAGGCGCTGCCGATGCTCGGCATGGCCCCGTTCTTCTGCCTCAATGCGGATACGATCTGGCTCGATGGACCCCGCTCGAACCTCTTGCGGATGATGGAGCATTTCGATCCGGAACGGATGGACATCCTGTTGATGGTCGCGCCGACAGTGACCACGATCGGCTGGGGCAATCGTGGGGATTTCCGCCTGCTGCAGGACGGAAAGCTCGAACGCACCGGCCGCCATGAGGTGGTGCCTTTCGCCTATTGCGGCGTGGCGATCCTCAAGCCCGAACTCTTCGCGGATCACCCGGAGGTTTTTTCGCTGAACCGCCTCTTCGATGAGGCGCAGGAGGCGGGGCGTCTTTACGGACTGAGGCTCGACGGGCTCTTCATGCATGTGGGGACGCCGGATGCGCTGGTCCAGGCGGAAGCTGCCTTGCGCCTCGGCGTGTTCTGAGAGGCGCGGGGCATGGCTCGTGCAAGGCCCAATGTCTTCCCCAATGTCTTCACGGTGCCGCCGGGGCTCGATTTTGCGCGCGTCACGGTGGAGGCCCTGCTTGCGGGCGATCTGTTTCCACTCGGTTTACGGAGCGACCCGTTCCACCTCGCGGATCTCGTGCTCTACGTGCCGACCCGGCGCGCGGGCCTCGCCTTCCAGCAGGCATTTCTCGCGGTGGGGGGGCGGCAATCGGTGGTGCTGCCAGAAATCCGCCCTCTGGCCGAGCCGGGCGATGCCCTCGAACAATTGCTCG
>JADCCH010000148.1 GCA_020252865.1 Methylobacterium sp. | reverse complement strand
TGAACCGAGATATCCGGCAACAGCGCGCGAAGGTCCATCCGCGCAATGGCCTCGCAGCAGGCGGCATAGCCCTCTGCGTCATTCGTGACGAAATCTCGTGAAATCACGCCAATCACCGACGGATTGGCCTCGAGATAACCCGGGGTGAACCAGCGCTGGAGTGTCGCCGCGAGAATGGCCCCGGTCCCCTCGCGCCGGACAAGCGCGGCGCGATCGAGCCAGGCTTGCGCGGGCGGCATATGCGCCGTGGTCGCCATCAGCGTGAGCGAAGCCAGCCGGTGCGGATAGAGGGCAGCCAAAGCCTGCCCGGTCATGCCTCCGAGCGACAGCCCGGCAAGATGCACGCGCTCCAGCGCGAGATGATCGAGGATAGCGATCGCATCCTCCGCAAGATCGGCGATTTCGAATGCCGCCCGGCCCTTCCTGCGGGAGGCGCCGTGGCCGCGTGTGTCGTAGCGGATGCAGCGAAAATCCGGTGCGAGTTCCTCCACGACGGCATCCCACATGCGGTGGGTGGTGCCGAGCGAGTTGGAAAACAGGATCGCAGGCCGATCAGGCGGGCCTGCCTCCGTGACGAAAAGAATGGCCGAGGGCGTTTCAACGAAGGGCATCGATCAGACGCCCAGATGCTTTTCGAGGATCTCGGGGCGCGCCGCCAGGGCGGCCGGTGCATCATCGAAAACGATTTCACCCTTGGCCATGATGACCATGCGGTCCGCCACCCTGGACAGCGAGCGGTGATCCTTGTCGACCACGATGGTCGCGATCCCCTCTTCGCGAATGATGCCAAGGGTTTTCCAGATTTCCTGCGCGATCAGCGGCGCGAGGCCTTCCGTGGCCTCATCGAGCAGGATGAGATCGGGATTGGTCATCAGCGCGCGGCCGATGGAAAGCATCTGCTGCTCGCCGCCGGAGAGCTGGTGCCCACCATTCAGGCGACGTTGATGCAGGCGCGGGAAGACCTCGAAAACACGATCCAGCGTCCAGCGGCGCTGCCCGGCTGCACCGGCGCGCGCCGACATGGTGAGGTTCTCCACCACCGAGAGCGAACCGAATACGCCGCGCCCCTCCGGCACGTAAGCCACGCCGGCGCGGGCGATGTCCTCCGGCGCGCTGCGCAAGGTGCTGGCACCGGCGAGCCGGATCTCGCCGCGCCTGTCCGCGATGAAACCCATGATGGATTTCATGAGCGTGGTCTTGCCCATGCCGTTCCGGCCGATCAGCGCGATCTGCTCGCCGCGCCGCACTTCGAGATCGAGGCCGTAAAGCGCCTGGCTGACCCCGTAGAAGCTCTGAAGCCCGCTGATGGAGAGAAGCATGCTCATGCTGCCACCTCATGATCCCCGAGATAGGCCGTGCGAACGGCCGGATGATTGCGCACGTGATCTGGCAGGCCGGAGGCGATCACCTTGCCGTCTGCCATCACGGTGAGGCGGTCGGCGAGCGCAAAGACGGCATCCATGTCATGCTCGACCAGCAGCACGCCCCTGTCCTGTTTTAGGGAGCGGATGAGCGCGATCATCCGCAGGGCCTCCGCCTGGCCCATTCCGGCCAGCGGCTCATCGAGCAGGATGACCTTCGGGTCGGTCGCAAGCACCATCGCGATCTCGAGCTGGCGCTGCTCGCCATGGCTCATGAAGCGGGCAATCGTGCCGGATCGCGCCTGAAGCCCCGTGGCGAAAATTGCCGCATGGGCCGCTTCGTTCACCGCGTCATCGTGCTGAACGGCACCGAGCATCCGCAAGGCATGGCCGGATTTCGCCTGTGCGGCGAGACGCACATTCTCGAACACGGTGGAGCCCATGAAGATGGTTGTCTTCTGATAGGAGCGCCCGACGCCTGCCATGGCGCGCAGATTGGGCTTCAGACCCGTGATCTCGCGATCGCCGAGGCGCACCTCGCCCTCCGAGACCGGGATATCACCGGAAAGCAGGTTGATCAGCGTCGATTTGCCGGCACCGTTCGGGCCGATCACCGCATGCACCTCGTTCCGGTGGATCGCGAGCGAAACATCCGAAACCGCCCTCAGCCCACCGAAGCGCCGGTGGAGCGAGCGGGCCTCCATCATGATCTCAGACATGCTGGAATTCTCCCCTGGTTTGGGCCTGCGGATTGTTGGCCGGCGCTTCAGCGCGCCGGGAAGCGGGATCGGGCGTGCCATCGGCCGGAGCACCCGCCGTAGGTGGCCCCTCATCCCCCCGGCGCGGCAGGACAAGCTCCGCCAGTTGGCGAATGCCGCCCGGCAGCGCGAAGACGATTCCGATGATGATCAGCCCCTTGATCAGCTTCCAGTGCTCGAAGCTGCTTTTCAGCACCTCCTCAAGGCCGATGAGCGCGAAGGCGCCGATCACCGGGCCGAGCACGGAACTCATTCCACCGAGCACCACCATCACCAGCACTGTCGCCGAAAGGTGCCATCCCAGCATCTGCGGCGCGACGAAGCCGAACTGCGCCGCCGAGAGATAGCCCGCGAGCCCGGCGATCATCGCGGAAACCACAAAGGCCACGAGGCGCAAACGGAAGACCGGAAAACCCAGCGAAAGCGCCCGCTTCTCGTTGTCGCGCGCGGCCTGCAAGGCATGGCCGAAGGGCGATTTCACGATCGCCATGATCAGGAGGATGGCACCGACCAGCATCGCCAGCACCAGCCAGTAGAAGCTGCGGGTCTGTTCGAGGTCGATCAGCGGAAGGCCGGCGATGGCGATCTCGGGCTTGAAATAGATGTACATGCCATCCGAGCCGCCACCGATCCTGGTGTCGTGGAAGAGGTAGAAAAGCATCTCGCCGAAAGCGAGTGTCACCATGATGAAGTAGATGCCCCGCGTGCGCAGCGAGAGCGCGCCGATGATCGCCGCGACCACCGCCACCGCGATGAGCGCCACCGGCAGCGAGAGCCAGAACGAGGCCCCTCCGCTCTCGGGCGTCATGAAGCCGAGCATGTAGCCGGCAAGCCCGAAGAACGCGGCGTGGCACAGGCTCACAAGACCGCCATAGCCGACGACGAGGTTGAGCGAGAGTGCGACCATGCCCATCAGCATCGCCTTGCTCGCGAACTGGACATAGTAGTTCGGCGCAAGGAGCGGCAGGGCCGCAGCGGCGGTGATGGCGAACACCAGAAGTGCGCGCGAGACGGAAGGCTGGAGACGGTTCATCTCAGTTTCCCTTTCCCATCAGGCCATTGGGACGCCACAGCAGGATGCCCGCCATCAGGACGTAGATGAGGATCGACGAGAATTGCGGGAAGAAGACCTTCCCGAAGGTGTCGGTGAGGCCAATCATCAGCGCGCCGATCGCGGCGCCCGCGACCGAGCCAATGCCACCCAGAACAACCACGACGAAGGAAAGGATGAGCATGCCGTCGCCCATGCCGGGGAAGACGGTGGAAATCGGTGAGACGAGGATGCCGCCCAAAGCCGCCAGCGCGATGCCGCCCGCGAAGACATAGCGGTTCACCTTGTCGAAGGGGATGCCGAGCGCGCGCGTCATGTCGCGGTTCTCGGCCCCGGCGCGGATGATCATCCCGAGGCGAGTGCGCTGGATCACGAAGAAGATCAGCGCGGCCAGCACGAGGCAAACCACGCACAGCGCGATGCGGTAGACCGGGTAGGAGAGAATGTCGGTGAGCTGGATGGAGCCCTTCGGCCAGGCGGGCGGCGCCACGGAATGCACATCCTTGCCGAACAGGATCTGCCGCACTTCATCGATCACGAGGATCAGCCCGAAGCTCAGAAGCACCTGCGCGAGGTGATCGCGCCCGATCATCCGCTTGACGAAGATCTCCTCCAGCAGGAGCCCGAGCACGAAGGAGATCGCCACGCCGCCGACAAGCGCCAGCGCGAAGCTGCCGGTATAGGCCGCGATCCACCAGGCGAGATAGGCACCGAGCATGTAGAAGGCGCCATGGGCGAGGTTGATGACGCCGAGAATCCCGAAAACAAGCGTCAGCCCGCTGGCGACCAGAAACAGCACAAGCCCGTATTGCAGGCCGTTCAGCAACTGAACGGCAAAGGTCAGCGCATCCATGGCGCGGCATCCTTGCATGCGAGGGAAGGAGAACCGGGGGCGCGGGGAGAGCGCGCCCCCGGTCAAGAGGCCGGGGAGAACGGCCTCAGCTGACGCGGCAGCCCCGGGCCGGATCGTTCACCGCCTGTCCGGCGATGGAAACGAGTTCATTCCGGCCGTTGCGAACCTCCCGCAGGTAGATGTTCTGAACCGGATTGCCGGCGGCGTTGAAGCTCAGCGGCCCGCGCGGGCTGTCGATCCTCGCGGCGCGCATGGCCTTGACGAGGTCGTTGCGGGCCGACCAGTCGCCCTTCACAGCCTTCAGGCCCTCGTTCAGCAGAGCGCCGGCATCGTAGCCCTGCACGGCATAGATATCGCCATCCGCGCCGGTCTTCGCCTTGAAATCCGCGAGGAATTTGCGATTGGCCGCGTTGTCGAGGTCGTCGGCATAATGGAGCGTGGTGCGAAGGCCGTTGGCGCTCTCGCCCTGGGCGGGAATGGTGCCATCGGTGAGGAAGCCCGCGCCATAGAGCGGGATGGCCTTGTTGAGGCCTGCAGCGGCGTAATCCTTCACGAATTTCACGGCGCCACCGCCCGCGAAGAAGGTGAAGACGGCATCGGGCTTCAGCGTGGCGATGCGCGTGATGAGAGCCTGGAATTCCACTTCCGGGAACGGCAGCGCGAGATCCTCGACCACCGCGCCGCCCGCCTTCTTGAAGCCCTCGCCGAAAGCACCAACCATCTGCTGGCCCGCAGCATAGCGCCAGGTGATCGTCGCCACCTTGCGATGGCCCGCATCGAACATCACCTTGCCCATCGGCTCGCAAACCTGCCAGTTCGAGAAGGAGGTGCGGAAGATGTTCGGCGCGCACATCGGCCCGGTCGCCTCGTTCACGCCCGCATTGGGGATGACCAGCATCGTGTTGGTATCCCGCGCGACCTTCACCATCGCCATGGCGACGCCGGAATGCACCGTGCCGACCACCACATCGACCTTCTCGCGGCCGACGAGGCGGTTCATGTTGTCGGTTGCGGACTCGGGTTTGGATTCATCGTCGACCTGCACGAATTCGATCCGCCGGCCGCCGAGCGCGCCGCCCTGCTGCTCGACATAAAGCCGGAAGCCGTCATCAATGAACTTGCCCAGCTTCGCGAAGGTGCCCGAATAGGGGAGCATGAAGCCCACTTTCAGCGGCGCTCCTTGCGCGATCGCCGGCGTCGGAAAGCGAAAGGCCGAGGCCGCCGTCAAGAGCCCCGCCGTGCCCAGAAGCAGCGAGCGGCGGTTCAGCGACGAGCCTGAG
>JADCCH010000147.1 GCA_020252865.1 Methylobacterium sp. | reverse complement strand
TTGCCCAGCATGTCGCGATCCGCGCCGCAGAGCTGCGAACAGGCGACAATGCCCGGCTCCTGCCCGGCCGCCCTCAGGCCTCGGGTGATCGTCACCTCATTGGGTGAAAAGGTCCGCTCGCAGGAGCAAAGCGCCAGCATGGCGCCCTTGCGCGGAGTAGGGGAAAGGTCTGCCATCATGTCCCTCGGGCGGGCGTGGGGTGTTGGTTGTTCCGTTCTTGGCCCCCAGCCCTTGTCGTTCGAACGAAAAGGTTCAAATAACGCTAGGGCCGGAGAAGCAAGGGGGCAAGGCAGAGATCCCCGCTGGCCGAAACGAGGGGGAGGGCGGTTCAACGCCCCGCATCGCATGCTGACGGATGCCGAAACCACGAAATTCCCGCCGCTGGTGACACCCTGTCGCCTGCGCGAGATCGAGGATTCCTTTGAGATCGCAAAGGCGCGTGCGGCCGAGTTTGGCGCGGGCTCGCTGTTCTATGTCGGTCGCTTCGCGCTGATTGATCTCGCGCTCGTGCTGGAGCCGGAGGAGCCGCTGCGGCTTGCCCGCAAGATATTGTTTGCGGGCATGAACGCCCTGGCCGAGACGCTGTCGAATATCGCGCCGCCCGAATTGCCCATCCAATTCGTCTACCCCGCTTCGCTCCATTTCGATGGCGCGCTGATCGGCGGCGGTCGCATCGCCTGGCCGGAGGCGTGCGGCGAGGATGAAGTGCCGGAATGGCTTGTCTTCGGCGCGATGATCCGCGCGGGCGGCATGCGCGATCTCGGCATCGGCCTCTCGCCGAGCGTCACCACGCTCGATGACGAGGGCTTCGACGCCTGGAACCCGGAGGAATTCGCGGCGAGCTTCGCGCGGCACTTCATGATCGAGGCGGATAGCTGGGCCGAGAAGGGCTTCCGCGCCATCGGCCCGCGCTATCTCGAGCGCCTGCCGAAGATGAAGGGTGATGTGAAGCGCGGCATCGACACCAATGGCGATCTCCTCGTGCATCGCAGTTCCGCCGATGCCCCCGAGCGCCTGCCGCTGCTGAGCCGCATCAACCCGCCGGAATGGTATGACCCGGCGGAAAACGAGCCGCGCGGCTGAACCGGAAAGGACGACGATGAAACTCCTGCGCACCATCCGGCTCGATCCGTCCGATGCCTTTGTCTTCACCCGCGCAGCGGAACCGGGCGAATGGGCCGTGCCCGGCACGTTTCTATTCTGGGAACGGCCGGTGGAGACGCTGATCGGCAAGGAGCGCGCGGCTTTCCGCTCGGGCCTGCTCGGCATTGCGAGCTTCGGCTGGTCCACCCTCGCGACCATCGTGGAGGCGACGGAAGAGGAGCGCGCGGCCGCCGTGGAAGCCCTCGCGCAGCGCCTGCTCGCCGATTGCGGCGCGCCGGATATGGAAGCGGCACGCGCAGCCGCGGAGGCCGAAATCGCCATCTCGGCCGAACTCGCGGAGCCGGCGGTCGGAACACTGGTCGCCATCCATCGCAGTGCCGAGGAGGGTGAGATCATCGAGCGCTTCCGCACCCTGCTGCCCGGCACAGATGACCGGCATGGCCGTGTTTTCGAATTCGTGGAAGAACCGGATGATGTTGAGGAACAGGTCGATCTGCTCGGCCTCGTGAAGGAGGGTCAGGCCCGATGAGCCAAGCCCATACCCGCCAAACCCATATCCATGACCACAAGGTGGTCGCCACCGCCCCGCGCGAGGCTTCCCCCATCCATGACGATTTCTGGGTGGCGAGCGGCCATCACCTCGTTGATCGCGATGCGCAAGGCGGGCTTGTCATCACCGATGCCTTCCTCGCGGCCTATCTGGCGCGGCCCGAACTCGTGCCGCCGGAAGAGGCCTGCCCGGTGGAGCGCGGGCTCCATGCGAGCCTGCTCGCCGAGCCGCGTCGCGCCATTCCCCCGGATGAGCTCGCCCTTGTCGCGGATGAAGATGCGCGCGAAAATCTTGACTGCTTCCTCGCCTTCCGCGATCACCTGCTGGCGCATCCGACGCTGGAAGCGGCCTATCTCGCGCTGGTCACCAGGGGCAAGCCGCGCCTGCCGGTGATCTTCATGGGGCATCTCGCGCATGTCATTGCGCGGAACGCTTTCGATGAGGTGAGCGATGGCTGGGCCCTGCGCGCGGCGGAATGTTTCTACCGCGCCCAGCGCCTCACTTTCCATGAAGGCCGCGCGCTGCTCGCCGATGCCGAGACCATCGAGACCCACGAGCATGACCGCACCCATTCGCCTCTGCTCTCCATGCTGGGCGGGCCGGCGGTCTCCGAGCTCGAAGTGCTGAATGACGTCAATGCCGGGACCTATCGCGCCCGCTCCGATGCGCATGATCTCGTGCTGGACATCACCGATCTCGCAGGCGGGCGCGCGGCCATGGCCCGCGCCATGACGCGCTGGATCGCGCATCTCACCGGGATCGCGATCGAATTCACCCCCGTCGAGCGTTTCTCGGACCGTGATTTCGGCTGGTTCCTTTCGCTCGATCAGGATGGAACGGCCTTCGCGAACAAGGTGTGGCGCGGCGAGGCTCTTGACGACGACGAGGCGGCGCGCGTGCTGGCGCTCTTCACCTTCACCCTGCCGGATCATCCGCGCCTCGAGGCGGGCAAGCGCGGAGCATCCGGTTTTGCGGTGCTGGGTTCCAGCGCGGATCGCTTCGTGCGCATCAAGCCGCAGAACCTCATCGCGGGCCTGCCGCTCGCCGCGGGAGAGTAACTCCATGCTCGTGGAGGTGGTCATCCCCGTCGCGGTCATCGTCGACAAGAAGAAGGCCGCGAGCCCCTGGATCGACCATATCTGGGTGCCGGCCCGGGTCGTGACCGGCCTGCCCGAGACCGAGCCAATGACCCGCTTGGCGCGAGACGGTGAGAACGAGAGCTATTATGCGGGCTCGACGAGCCTCGTCTTCGCCTCCACGGAAACCGCGAATTACCGCGACAATCTCATCACCGGCCAGCCAAAGCTCTGGGTCGTGCTGCGCATGGGCGAACTCGATGCCTATGTCAGCGTCGTCACCGTCACGGCTGATCCGGCCGAGGGCGAGGCGCATACGGAATCCGGTTCCAACATCGTCGAACCGCTGCCCATGCCGCCGGAGATCGCCGCCCAGCTCGCGGCCTTCGTGGACAGGCACCATGTCGAGCGCGAATTCTTCAAGCGCAAGCGCGACCGGGTGAACCCCGATGCGCTCGCGCATCGCCGGCCCGGCCGCGGAGGCGAGGAATGAGCGTGGAAGAGCCGGATCGCCCGGAGGGATTTCTCAGCCGCTGGTCACGCCGCAAGCGTGAGATCGCCGGCGAGGCCGCGGCCGCGCCGGCTCCCGCCCCCGAATCGGCTGAACCTGTCGCGCCGCCCGCCGAGCCGGAGGAGGAGGTCGATCTGTCCCTCCTGCCGGATATCGAGACGCTCACGGCCGAGAGCGACATCACGCTGTTCCTGAAAAAGGGTGTGCCGGAAGCCCTGAAAAACGCGGCACTCCGCAAGATCTGGAGCGCCGATCCGGCCATCCGCGACTATATCGGCCCAGTCGATTACCAGTGGGATTTCAACGATCCGATGGGGGTGCCCGGCTTCGGGCCCCTGGGCTCCGATGTCGATGTCGAGGCTTTGCTGAGGCAGGTCATCGGCGAGCCGAAAAAAGCCGTTGCAACGACCGCTTCCGAGGGCGAGCCGGTCCAGAATCCGGCCATTGTTACGGAGGTCGAACAATCGGCTTATACGAAAGTCGAAGAAACCCTTTCCGACGAAGCTGAAGAACAGGTTGATCCAGTCCTGAGCCATTCAGAAAACGTTGAAAATCCAGGTTCTTCCCCTCTGCCCGCTTTCGACGAGCGCGAGATGGAGCCCAGACCCCGCCGCCATGGGGGGGCATTGCCTCCGTGACCCAACGCCGCAGGCCTTGCCTATCCATAGGAACGGCCTATATATTTGAAAGAGTAGTCCAATTTTTTTGCGCCCTCGGGTTTGGCAGAAATCGCTGCGGGCGGGACAGACAATGAAAAAGGCGGGGTTACCGCCGATCGGAGAGTGATGAGGGACGCCGGTTTACAAGCCGCGTTGCAGGCTGCGGGAGGCGCATCGGCGCTTGCTCGGAAACTGGGTGTTGCGCAGCCCTCGATCTCCGGCTGGACCCGCGTCCCCGCCGAGCGCGTGGCTGCGGTGGAAGCGGCGTCCGGCGTCGCACGTCACATCCTGCGTCCCGATCTCTACCCTTCCGAAAATGGCGATCCGGTTTCCCGGGCGCTGGACCCGATCGACGAGACCCGCGCGCAACTCTACCTGCTTTTCGCCAATCTCCTCCTGCGCGTGCCGGACGAGCGCATCCTGATCGGGCTGCGTCAGCTTGGCGGGGATGACAGTGCCCTGGGCGAGGCCTTGCGGGGGCTTGCCGCCCAGGCCGACGTGACCCGCGCCGAGGAGATCGCCCGCGAGCATTTCACGCTGTTCATCGGCGTGGGCCGAGGCGAATTGCTGCCCTTTGCCTCCTATTACCAGACCGGCTTTCTCTATGAGCGTCCTCTGGTGCGCGTGCGTTCCGACATGCGCCGCCTTGGGCTTGAGCGCGGCGAGGACTTCCAGGAGCCGGAAGATCATCTCGGCTTCCTGATGGAGACCATGTCCGGCCTCATCTCCCGCCGCATTCCCTGCGAGGCGCGCGAGGAGAAAGCCTATTTCGAGCGGCATCTGAAGCCGTGGGTCGAGCGCTTCTTCGCCGATCTCGAGAAGATGGATGCGCAACCTTTCTACCGGGCCGTCGGACGGCTCGGGACAGTCTTTATGGCCATCGAGCGCGAGGCTTTCGCGCTCGATGCCGAAGAAACGCCGGATGCCGCCTGAGGCGGACCGCAATCGAGGGGAGAAGATCGCGATGACGAGCGACACGAAAAAAGTGCCGGAACGCCCGGATGAATCCCGCCGCACCTTCCTGCGCGCCGGCCTCGTGGGGGCGACGGCAACCGCAATGGGCGCGGGCGCGGTCGCAACGCCGGCAGCGGCCAGCGAGAGCGATTCCGAAAAGAAAAAGGCGCGGTATCAGGAAACCGCGCATGTGAAGAAATATTATCAGACCAACCGTTACTGAGGAAAACGCCATGCTCATCAAGCGCAAGGAAGGTCAGGCGCCGCGCGGCGCATTCCTCTCCTCCGTCAACGGCCTCGGTGCCGAGCGGCTGGATCGCCGTTCGTTCCTGCGGCGCTCCGGCCTCGCGGCCGGCGGCCTCGCTGCTCTCGGCTCCCTGTCCGTCGGCACGGTGCGGGAGGCCAGGGCCAAGATGCCGGTCGCCGGCAAGCCGGTGGAAGTCAAGACCAACATCTGCACCCATTGCTCGGTGGGTTGCACGGTGAAGGCCGAGGTGCAGGAAGGGGTCTGGGTCGGGCAGGAGCCGGCTTGGGACAGCCCCATCAACCGCGGCACGCATTGCGCCAAGGGTGCGGCGGTTCGCGAACTTGTGAAGGGCGAGCGCCGCCT
This sequence comes from Methylobacterium sp., assembly GCA_020252865.1. Taxonomy (GTDB): domain Bacteria; phylum Pseudomonadota; class Alphaproteobacteria; order Rhizobiales; family Beijerinckiaceae; genus Rhabdaerophilum. The sequence continues at coordinate 250 of JADCCH010000147.1, read as the reverse complement.
GAAATATCCGATGAAACTCGTCAACGGCGAGTGGCAGCGCATTTCCTGGCAGCAGGCCTTCGACGAGATTTCGAAGAAGATGCTGGAAATCCGCCAGGCTTCCGGCGCTGATTCGGTGTGGTTCCTTGGCTCGGCGAAGTTCTCGAACGAGGGTGCCTACCTGTTCCGCAAGTTCGCCGCCTATTGGGGCACCAACAACGTCGATCACCAGGCCCGCATCTGCCACTCCACCACGGTTGCCGGTGTGGCG
>JADCCH010000146.1 GCA_020252865.1 Methylobacterium sp. | reverse complement strand
TGACCCTGCTGGCAGGCATGCGGACCATTCCGCATGAACTCATCGAAGCCGCGCAGGTGGATGGTGCCCACCCGCTGCGGATCATCCGCGATATTCTGATGCCGCTGCTCGCCGGGCATTGGCTGGCGGCGGGAATGCTGGCTTTCGTCGCGGCCTTCGGGAATTTCGGCATTCCGGCGCTCCTGGGTTTGCCAGTGAACATCCTCACCCTGCCGACCCTGATCTATCGCCAGCTCTCCAGTTTCGGCCCCAATGTCCTGCCCGATGTGGCGGGGCTGTCGGTGCTCACCATGCTTGTGGGCGGCGCGAGTATCGTGCTGGCCGTGCTGCTTCTGGGCCGGCGCGGGACGGCTCTTGAACCCGATCGGCAACTGAAAGCCTTCTGGTCGCCCGGATGGCCCGGGCGCGCGATCATCTACACGAGCGGAATGATTCTGTTGCTCGTCGCCTTGGTCCTGCCGGTCTTGTCGCTGCTGGCAGCCTCGCTGGTGCCGAGCTATGGCGTGCCCCTGACATTGGAGACAGCGACCGGCCGCGCCTATGCGGAGGTGCTGTTCCGGCAAGCCTCCACGCGCGAGGCCTTGCGCACCTCCATCGGACTTTCGGGAATGGCGGCGGCGATTCTGGCGATGCTGGCCATCCCGCTGGCCTTCGCCATCCATCGTTTTGCGGGAAGCAGCCGGGCGCTTTTCATGTTGCTCATCGAGCTGCCCTATGCGTTGCCCGGCATCGTGATCGCCATTGCGGCGATTCTTCTGTTCCTGCACCCGTTGCCGCTGCTGGGTTTCAGCCTCTATGCGACGCCCTGGATCATTCTCGTGGCCTATCTCGTTCGGTTTCTGCCGCTTGCAGTCAAACCGGCGCTGGCCTCGATGGGAACGATCGCCCCGGCCATGGAGGAGGCCGGCGCGCTTTGCGGCGCCCGTATGATGCGCAGGCTCGTCACGCTCATTCTTCCCACCCTGCTGCCGGCCCTGTGTGCGGGCGGGTTGACGGTGTTCCTGATGGCATTTTCGGAACTCACGGTCTCGGCGCTGCTCTGGAGCGCCGGCAGCCGCACTCTGGGCGTTGTTGTCTATGGCCTTGAGGAGGCGGGGCTCACCACCGAAGCCTCCGCGATGGGAATCGTGACGATCGGGATCGTCGGGCTGGTCATGCTGGTGATTGACCGCATGAGCGGTCTTCTGCCGCCGGGCTCCGTGCCGTGGAATGTTGCCGAGGACGAGTGCTCCGTCGGAAACCGGTTGTCACGAGACCGTCAAGCCCGCGCGCCCTAGAGCATTTTCCGACCAGGTGGATACCGGCTGTTCGAAGAAAATACGTGAAAGAATAAGGAATTAGAGCGTACGACCTAACTCAGTCAGATCGAAGTCCGCTCTAGGCGCCTATATTCGTCTTCATCGCGATCAAGACCATGCGTGCGCTGGCAACGCTGCTCATCTGCTAAACGCGGTCCTTGTTTTCCTGCGGATCGCAATTGTCGCGCGGATCGCAGACGCGATCGACCCCAGGGTCCAATCCCTGCCGCGGCAAAAAAAGTAACGCGAACCCGTGTCTTGCGAAACCGGGGGATCGGCGCAGACCGCATTCAAAGCCCATGGTGAACAAGACGGGCCAAAGAGGGATCTATAGAGGATAAATCTAAATTATCTTTCTATTTCTACAGTTTATGGCGGACAGGGAGGGATTCGAACCCTCGATAGAGTTGCCCCTATACACGCGTTCCAGGCGTGCGCCTTCAACCACTCGGCCACCTGTCCGTCCGCCTGCGCCGGCCAGGCGCACGCATTTCTTTCCGAGGACAGATGCGATGCCTAAGGCATCGCTGTGCGCCTTCAACCACTCGGCCACCTGTCCGTCCGCCTGCGCCGGCCAGGCGCACGCATTTCTTTCCGCTGTGACGCCCTCAGCATGCACTGCGCGAAAGACGCGCGGGTTATGGCGGCAGCCCCAGGAAAATGCAAGGCGGCTCGAGGCGGTTTTTCGAAATCGGGCGTCGCTTTTCCCATACCGGTTCACGTGCGTGCGTGAATGCGGCGAACACCCTTGCGCGAAAGGCTGTGCGACCCCAGCTTTCGGGTCCACCATCGGCGCTTCTGGAGGTTGCCATGTTCTTCGCCCGCAAAGCCGTCACGCTCCCTCGCGCCGAAGAGGCGCTGCCGGGCCGCTCGCAGGCCATTCCCACGGCCGCGATGCATTGGGTGTTTCGCAGGCCGCTGAACGGGCCGATCCCGGAGGGCTTCGAGGAGGCCGTGTTCGGCATGGGCTGCTTCTGGGGGGCCGAGCGCAAGTTTTGGCAGATCGGCGACGGTATCTGGAGCACGGCCGTGGGTTACGCAGGCGGCTTCACGCCAAACCCCACCTACGAGGAGACTTGCTCCGGCGGCACGGGCCACACGGAAGTGGTGCGCGTAGTCTATGACCCCTCGAAGGTGCGCTTCGCCGATCTCCTGCGCGTCTTCTGGGAGAATCATGATCCGACGCAGGGCATGCGGCAGGGCAACGATGTCGGCACGCAATATCGCTCGGCGATCTTCGCCGCCAGCGAGGCGCAGCTCGCCGAGGCGAAGGCCTCGCGCGAGGCGTATCAGGCTCGGCTGAAAGCGGCGGGATACCCGGACATCACGACCGAGATCGCGCCCGCCGGGGCGTTCTACTTTGCCGAGGAATATCACCAGCAGTATCTGGCGAAGAACCCAAACGGCTATTGCGGGCTCGGTGGTACGGGCGTCTCCTGTACGATCGGCCTCAAGAGCTGACGTCTGGGCGGATAAGAGTGCGCTTCGCGGCGATCCACAACACCAGCACGCCGAAGATCGCGCTCGCGAGCGATCCCACGATAACGCCCAGGCGCAGGCGGTCCTGCAAGACGGGATCGCTGAAGGAGAGCGAGCCGATGAAAAGGCTCATCGTGAAGCCGATGCCGCAGAGAATGGCTACGCC